>NZ_JBTIXF010000041.1:0-58466 GCF_055793945.1 Plantactinospora sp. A48
GGGGTGGGGGTGGGGGTGGGGGTGGGGGTGGGGGTGGGGGGTCAGGCGGGGTGGGGGCCGCGGCCGGCTTCGTAGGGGCGACCGCGCAGGCCACCCGTACGCCGGTAGGAGAGCGAAGCCGCGGTCCGACCGCCACCACCGGCCGCCGCCGCGGGCAGGTCGGAGCGGTCCAGGCCCATCGCCGCCCGGCGGACCGCCTCACGTTGGGCCGCCAGCCGGCGCTGCGCCTCCCGGCGGGCGGCGGCCCGCCGGGCCTGCTCACGACGCACCTCGGCCTGCCGGGCGGCCAACCACGCGGCCTCCCGGGCCTCGATCCGCCGCCGGCGCCGGGCCGTGATCGCGTGGTGGCGCAGCCGGATGACGTACGCGCCCAAGAACGCGCCGGTGACCGCGAAGCCGATCCAGAAACCGGGGCCGACCACGATCACCCCGATCAGCTCGACCAGGTTGAGCAGCAGCAGCGCGGCGAAGACCCGGCGTCGCCGGTAGACCGCCGGGGTGTGCCGGCGCGGGATCGGCCGGCGCGGCCGGTTGGTCGCCGAGACCGCGCGCAGGCGACGACCGGACCGGCCGACCGAGCGGGACGCCGAGCCCCGACCCGAGGACGAGCCGTCGGCGGACGAGCCCGCACCACGACCAGCACCCAGGGCCGACCCACGGCCAGCCCCGGCCGAGGTCGAGTTGGCGGGAAGCACCGAACCCGCCGAACCCGCCCGGTCAGTCGGGCGGTCCCGGAGCGCGGTACCGTTCCGACCGGACCGGCCCGTGGCGGCGCCGGACGGGCCGTCGGCGTGGGCCGCGCCAGCGGGGGCCCCGGACACCGGCCTGACCACGAGCTGGCGGGCCGGGTTGACGGGCCGCCGGCCTGGTACGGTGCGCAGTCGGCGTCGCCGTTCGAGCACCCGGGCCGTCGACTGGGCCCGCTCCGCCACCAACCGCTCGGTCGCGTCGTACCGGCGGACGAGGGCCGGCGCCAGTGCCAGCAGGCCGGCAGCGGCGAGGACGGCGAGGAGCACCGACGTCGGCACCCGCACTCCTCCCGTAGCCGCCGGACGACCGACTACCCGAAGGATTTTCGGGCGATGGCCGCAAATGGTGAAGATCATGCGGTCTACAGCGCGCTACCGCACGTCCAGTTACCCCAGGTTACGGGCGGTCAACCAGCCCGGCTCGACGCCGCGCCGGGCGGTTGACTCATGAACGAGTCAGGAAGCGGTGGCCCGGAGCCGGTGCCAGCGGGCCAGCAGGCCCCCCTCGGCCGCGACGTCTTCGCTGGTGAGGGCGTATCCAAGGTGGTCGCGCCAGGCCCGGTCGATATGCATGTAACGCGGGTGGTACGCCTCCTCGCGGAAGCCCAGCTTTTCCACGACACGCCGTGAAGGCCGGTTTTCGGGGCGAATGTTCACTTCGATGCGATGCAACCCGCTGGCGAACGCGTGGTCCACCGCCAGCGCGAGCGCCGTGGGCATGAGACCGCGCCCGGCGACCCGCGCGTCCACCCAGTAGCCCGCGTACGCGGAGCAGAACGCGCGGCGAACGATGTTGCCCAGGTTCAGGTGACCGACCAGCCGCTCCTGGCCGTCCTCGCGCAGGCACAGCGCGAACGGCATCCCCTCACCCCGCCGCGCGGACCGGCGCTGGTCGGCGTGGACATAGCGGAAGGCGGACGGCGAGTTCAACTCGTACCAACTGCCCGGCGGGGTGGACTCCCAGGGCGCCAGCCACGCTTCGTTGGCGCGCCGCACCTCCGACCAGGCCGCGGCGTCGGACCGGCGGTACGGCCGCAGCACCACCGGGCCGTCGGAGAGCACCACGGGCCAGCCCGGGACCGGCTGGAACATCACCGGCGCCGATCCAACAGCAGCACGTCCACGGTGGAGCCCGCGGCGGCGGTGGTGACCCGCTCGCCCAGCACCAGCAGCCCGTTCGCGTCAGCGAGCCCGCTGAGCGTGTGCGGGCCACCGCGCAACGGCTGCACCGTGTACCCGCCGCCGCGCCGCTCGGCGACGTGGGCCGGCCGGAACTCGCGCAGCCCGGCCGGGGACGAGACGGTCTCCAGCAGATGCGCCCGGGCACTCGGCCGGAACACCGGCTCGGCGCCGGCGAGCAGCTGGATGGCGGGCCTGGCCAACACCTCGAAGCCGATCAACGCGGCGCCAGGGTCACCGGGAAGACACACGACCGGTACCTCCTCGGCACCGACGGTACCGAAGCCGAGCGCCGTGCCGGGATAGAGGGCCACCTCGGTGAAGGTGACCGGTCCGGCCCGGCTGCCGTCCCGGCGGGACAGGATGCGCCGCACCATGTCGCCGGGACCCGTACCGGTGCCGCCGGTCGTGATGATCAGGTCGGCCCGCAGGGTCTGGTCCTCGAGGAGCCCGCGCAACCCCTCCGGGTCGTCGTCGCAGATGCCCACCCGGTACGCCAGGGCGCCCACCTCGGCGGCGGCGGCCGTCAGGGCGTGCGAGTTGGTGTCCACCACCTGACCCGGCTGGCTCGGCCGGCCCACGTCGACCAGCTCGTCACCGGTCGCCACGATCACCACGCGCGGACTGGGCCGGACCACGACATGCCCGAGACCGGTGGCGGCGAAGATCGCCACGAGGGCCGGTGAGACGTACGATCCGGCGCGGGCCAGCAACTCGCCGGCCGCCACCTCCTCGCCGGCCCGGCGTACCCCGTAGCCGCGCTTGGGCACCCGGTAGATCTCCACGGCCGCCATGCCCTGGTCGGTCCACTCCACCGGCACCACCACGTCCGCGGTGCTGGGCAGCGGCGAGCCGGCGGCGACCGAGAAACACGCGCCGGGCGTCAACCGGACCGGCCGCCAACTGGCCGCGCCCAGGTCACCGACCACATTGAGCCGGACGGGACGCGATCCACCGGCCCGACCGGCCCCGGGCAGCGGCCCGGCGGCCGGGGCGTACCCGGCGCCCCGGGCCAGCGACAGGTCTTCCCAGCGCGCGGCGTACCCGTCGATCGCCGCCTGGTCGAACGCCGGGAAGGCGTGCGGCGCCAGGACGTCCTCGGCGAGCGTGTTGCCGTACGCCTGGGTGAGGTCGAGGTCGAGCGGAGGCAGCGCCCGGAGCCTGCGCAGCACGCTGCCCAGGTACTCCGCGAGCGGCGTCAGCTCGTTTGCGGCCGCCTCGGCGTCGGCCGTGGCTGTCATGTACCGGACCCGCCCCCCGGGAAGCCCGCCCGCACGAACTCGCCGAGCCAGGCACGGAACTCAGCGCCCAGGTCGTCGCGCTCGCAGGCGAGCTGGACCACTGTCTGGAGGTAGCCCAACGGCATGCCGGTGTCGTAGCGGGTGCCGCGGTAGACGATCGCGTGTACCGGGGTCCCCTCCTTGCGTAGCAGGTCCATCGCGTCGGTGAGCTGGATCTCGCCGCCGCTGCCCGGCTCGGTCCGCCGGATCGCGTCGAAGATGACGCCCGGCAGCACGTACCGGCCGAGCACCGCCAGGTTGCTCGGCGCGTCCTCCGGCTGCGGCTTCTCCACCAGGCCGGTCACCTCGACCACCTCGCCGATGTCGGCGAACTCCGAGCCGGTCCGCTCGACCGACGCGATGCCGTACCGCTTGGTCTCGGCGGGCGGCACCTCGAAGAAGGCCAGCACGACGCCGCCGGTACGGGACTGGAGCTCCAGCATGGCCGGTAGGAGTGGTTCGGCCAGGTTGACGAACTCGTCGCCGAGCAGGACCGCGAACGGCGCGTCGCCGACGTGCGATTCGGCGTACCCGATCGCGTGACCGAGACCGAGCTGCTCGGGCTGCCGGCAGGTGTAGATCTCGGCCAGCTCGCTGGGCCGGCGGACGGCGGCCAGCCGCTCGGCGTCGCCCTTCTCCGCGAGCCGGGCCTCCAGGTCGAGGCGCCTGTCGAAGTGGTCCACCATCGACGTCTTGCCCCGGCCGGTGATCAGCAGTACGTCGTTGATGCCCGCGTTCGCGGCCTCCTCGACGATGTACTGCAACACCGGCCGGTCGACCACCGGCAGGAGTTCCTTCGGCACGGCCTTGGTCGCGGGTAGGAACCGGGTAGCCAGACCGGCGGCCGGGATGACGGCCTTCACCGCTCGCCGGCCGGCGGACGGAATGGTCGTCGTTGCTGGGGTCGCTGAATCCTCCGACATGTCGCGAGACTATCGGCCACGGCCCTGACGTGGCGGGTGTGGCCCGGAAGACGCGCCGCTGGCACCCGCGCCCGCGCGTGGCGGATCATCGTCCGCCCGGCCCGCGTCCGTCGGCCCGACATGGCCGTTGACCAGCGGTCGGTGCCCGGCCACCGCCACCCGGTAGGTGTCCCGGCCGGCCGCCTTGGCAAGGTACAGCGCGTCATCGGCCGCGTCGAGCACGAGCTGGCCGGTGGTCGCATGATCCGGATACACGGCGATTCCTATCGATACGCTGATCGTGATGAGCAACGGCGGGGCTGGCGTGCCGACCACCCCTGGCCCACCGACCACCCCCGCTCCGCTGACCACCCCCGGTCCACCGGCCGCCCCCGCTCCGCCAGCCATCCCCGGCCCACCGACCGCTCCGGGCCCACCGCTCGGAAGCGTGACCGGGGTGGACCGGATGGCGGCGCCGAGCCGTTCGGCGGCCCGAACCGCCCCCCGGGCGTCCGTCTCGGGCAGCAGCACCACGAACTCCTCGCCGCCCTGGCGGAAGGCCAGATCGACCTCCCGGACCACCGCCCGGATCCGCCGGGCGAACTCCACCAGCACCGCGTCCCCGGCGGCATGCCCGTACGTGTCGTTGACGTCCTTGAACCGGTCCAGGTCCAACACCAGCACGCTGAGCATCCGGCCGAACCGGCTGGCCCGTTCCACCTCCCGACGGATCGACTCCTTCAGATAGCGGTAGTTCCACAACCCGGTCAGCGGATCGGTCAGGGACAACCGCTGGGCCTCCTCGTGCACCCGGACGTTGTCCACGGCTATCGCCGCGTGCCGGGCGAACGACCGGAGCGTGACCAGGTCCGCGTCGTCGAACTCGTCGGCGCCGAGCCGGTCGTACAGCGCCAGCACGCCCAGCGCGACCGGTGGGGTCGTACCGCCGAGGGTGATCGCGGCCCAGGCGGCGGCCGTACTGGTCGGCCCCTCGCCGGGCGATCCGGGCGCGGCGAACGGCACCGCCACATAGGTGGAGCAGCGCGGTTCCTCCGGGGCGAGCACCGGGCCGTCCCGGCGGACCCGGCCGCGCCGGGGCTCGCCGGTCGCGGCCACCCGCCCGAGCAGGCCACGACCGAGCGGGATCCGGATCCGGGACGGGTCGTGGGCCGGACCGCCGGGCCGGGTGGCGGGCACGGGCAACCCCTGGGCGCACTGCCCGACCAGCATCCCGGTCAGGTCGTCGACCAGCAGCACGATCCCGGCCCGGGCCCCGCTGGCGGCCAGCGCGCTGTCCAGGATCACCCGCAGGATCCGTTCCAGGTCATGCGTGCTGGCCAGGGTGTCGCCGAGCACCGCCAGGTTTCCCCGGAGCTGGTCCCGGCTCGTGGTCAGCGCCTGCACATAGGACTGGGTTTCCCGGGTCATCCGGTTGATGGTGGCGGCCAGCCGGCCCACCTCGTCCGGTCCGCGCACCGGAACCCGGACCGTGAGGTCGCCCTCGGCCACCCGCTCGACGCCGTGGGCCAGTTCGGCCAGCGGCCGGGTGGTGGACCGGGCCAGTCGCCACGCGGCCACCAGGGCCAGCCCGCCGGCGAGCAGCACGGCGACCGTGAGCAGCGCGTACGCCCCGACCGGCCGGTCGGGGCGGATGGACAGGACCAGCGGGAGCGGCTGGCCGGGTGCCGGCCCGACCCGCCGGACGTACCGGCCGTCGTCGGCGCGGACGACGGTGTCCCCCTCGATCCGCCGCGCGGCCGCCAGCACGGCTTCCCGTACCGTGGGCTGCTCGGTGCTGCGCGCGGCGGTCGCCCCACCGGGCCCACCGTCGGATCCGTCGCCGGACGCACCGTCGGCGAGCGTCACGGCCGCCCCGGTGACCGCGGCGAGCCGGGTCACGAAGGGCTCGTCCACCGGCGCGGCGGTCCAGACCGCGCCGATCCGGGCGCCGTCCGCGCCCCGCAGCTCGCTGCGCACCGCGAGAGCGTACGCCGCGGCACCGGAGGGCAGCGGCGTACCGCACTCGGCCCATGGTGCGGCCGGGGCGTTCGGGGTCTGGAACTCGACGTCGTCGCCCGGACCGGTGAGCCGGACGGCGGCGGCCAGCCCGCGCCCGACCACCTGGGTGGCGGCACCGACCCGGGCCGCCGGCTCGGCCGCCAGGGCGACCGCGTCGGCCGCCGCCCGCAGTTGCTGACACAGCGCGCCCACCGAGGTCCGGGTCACGGTGGCGGCCAGGTCGAGCCGTTCCTGGGACCGTCGGGCATCGACGGCGCCCAGCGTGGTGCCGGCGAAGACCGCGCCGAGCAACACCGGTCCGAGCACGACCGCGAGAAACGCGGTGGTCAACCGTCGGCGCAGCGTCACTCGTCCCCCCGGAGATTCCGCACCCGTAGCTGCGATGCTGACACAGCCCGATCGGTTAACCCGACTGGACATCGGAGAGTTGCGTGCCGGATTTTTCGGATGAAGCGGAAGCGCTGGACAGCGCCAAGAACGAGTTGCGGCACGCGGTGCTCACCCGCCGCCGGGCACTGCCCGCGCCGGCCCGCACCCGGGCCGCCGGGCTCGTGCTGGCCGAGCTGACCGCGCTGGTACGCCGGCTGCGTCCACGGGTGGTCACCGGGTACGTCCCGGTGGGGACCGAACCCGGGGGGCCCGAACTGCCCGCGGCACTGGCCGGCGCGACCACCCGGGTGGGGCTGCTGTTGCCGGTGTTGCGACCGGACCTGGATCTGGACTGGGCCGCCTACACCGGGCCGGCCGACCTGCACGCAGCCGGACGGGGAATGCGGGAGCCGGCCGGCCCCCGGCTGGGCACCGAGGCGATCATCGGGGCGGGGCTGGTGGTGGTCCCCGCGCTCGCCGTGGACGGCACCGGTGCCCGGCTCGGTCGGGGTGGCGGCTCCTACGACCGGGCGCTGGCCCGGGTCGCTCCCGGCGTGCCGGTGGTGGCGCTGCTGCACGACGGCGAGTTGGTGGCCGAGGTGCCGGCGCTGCCGCACGACGTGCGGGTCGACGCGGTGATCACCCCGACCGGCGGGACCCGGTGGCTCCGCCCGGAATGACCCACATCACCTTGTCCCCTACCCTGGCCATACCGGGACGGGCGTACGGACCGACTGTCTGGCTGCCCACGTCCGCTGGACGGAACCGGGTCCGATGACGCACCATTGGCACTCGAATGCGTTGAGTGCCAATGAACGGCATCCGGCGTCAACCGACCGCAAGATCCGGAGGGGACCGTGCCCACGTACCAGTACGCCTGCACAGCGTGCGGCCACCAGCTCGAGGCGGTGCAATCCTTCGCCGACGAGCCGTTGACCGAGTGCCCGTCGTGCGAGGGCCGGTTGCGTAAGGTCTTCAACTCGGTCGGGATCGTCTTCAAGGGCTCCGGGTTCTACCGGACCGATTCCCGATCGAACGGCTCCGACAAGCCGGCCCCGGCGACGAAGCCGGCAGACTCGTCCGGCGCCAAGAGCGATTCCTCGGCCAGCGGCTCGGGTGGCTCCGGTTCCGGCTCCAGCGACTCCTCGACGGGCGGCGCCTCGACGGCCAAGCCGGCCGCCGCCACAAGCGGCGGCGGTTCAGCCGCCAGCTCCGGCACCAAGCCCGCGACCACCAGCGCCTGACCCGGCCATGGCCGACCGGGGTCGGCACCTACCAGTGCGGCGGGCGCTCGGCGTACAGCCGGTCGTCGTTGGAGTCGGAGCGCTCGCCCCAGCCCCGGTCGGTGTCGTCCGACGACTGCTCGGGTAGCAGCACATGATCGTCGTCACCCAGCTCAACCGCGCGGTCGGCGTCCGTACCCGAGGCGCGCGGGTCGTTCAGCATGTCCACGACGGCAAGGGTACGCGCGGACCGGCGCGACCGGCCGGTGCGGGCCGGCGTTGGTAGCGTCGGACGCCGTGACCACGAACAGCGACCCGGACCCGGATGCGGCCTGGCGGCGGCCATCGGACGAATCGGCGACCCCCGGCCCCGGCGAGCCGGACCACGCGGGCCCGACCGAGCCGGGGAACCCGATCGAGCCGGGGAACCCAGCCGACCCGGGGAACCTGACCGAACAGCGGAACCCGACCGAACAACGGAACCCGGCCGAACAGCGGAACCCGGCCGAACAGCGGAACCGGGGTCCGGTCGAGCCGGGAAACGCGGGCTCCGCCGGACCGGTCGCCGCCCCGCCAGCCCCCACCGGGCTCCATGATCCGTGGCGGTCCGGCGGCTCCGGCTACCAGGGGCCGCCGGCCAGCACGCCACCGCCGGCCGGATGGCGGCCGCCCGTACACGTGGAAGCCGCGCCCCCCCGGCAGCTGCCACCGCAGGACCCGACGGCGCTGGACGCCGAGGAGCGGAGCGCGCGGACCCTCACCACCGGCGTGGCCCTGATGGCGACCGCCATCATCGTCGTGGTGGTCTGCCTGCTCTGCTCCCGGATCCTGTTCTGACTCCGAGGTGCGGCGGTACGACGCCGGTCAGGCGCAACCGGCCCGGGTCGGCGGTACGATGCCGGCCGAGGTGTCCGGAACGTGCCCTACAGGACGCCCTGCCAGACCGCCTGGGCGCCGGAGTCCCCGGTCAGGTACACGTAGGCCGCGGCCAGTATCCCGCACCCGACGACGAGTCCGGACAGCGTCCACCGCACCCACCTGGACAGCCCCGTGGCCCGGGGGTGCCGGCTGGTCGCCGCCAGCAGCAGGCCGGTGGAGACCGCCAACCCGACGGTCCACCAGAACAGCGTGTCGGCGTACTCCGAATGCTCCTGGACCTTGGCCAGCACGTCGGGGCCGTAGCCCTTGGCGACGAGGATCTCCTGCAACTGCTCGCCGGACTCCTTGGCCAGGTAGACGGCGACCACGGCGGCCACCGAGAGTACGGCGGCCAGCCAGCCCACCCGGGGGCGGAACCGGGGCACCAGGGCGTAGGCGACCGCGGCCAGCACCAGCAGCGGAACGGTCACCACGGCCGCGTGTACCAGCAGCGCGTGGGCCGGCAGGCCCGCGATCTCCCTGAACACCAGTACCTCCCGGTCTAGGACGGACAGCGTACGACGGGTCCGCGTCCGCTGTCCGACCACACGCACGGTGGCTGGCCCTGGTTCACCGGTCATGTGGCCGTGGCCACCCCGGAATCTCGGAGCTGAACCAGATTCGTCGATCCGTGCTCCAATTGGAGAATGTCCAGCGAAGAACTGCTCCGGACCCGGGGACTGCGGGTCACCCGTCCCCGGCTGGCCGTGCTGGACGTACTGGCCGAGGGCGGGCACCTGGAGGTCGACGAGATCGCCCGCCGGGTGCGCCAGCGGTTGGATTCCGTCTCCACCCAGGCGGTGTACGACGTCCTCGGCGCGCTGTCCCGGGCTGGCCTGTCGCGCCGGATCGAACCGGCCGGCAGCCCCGCGCGGTACGAGGCCCGAGCGGGCGACAACCACCACCACATCGTCTGCCGTGGCTGCGGCCTGATCAGCGATGTCGACTGCGTTCGGGGCAGCGCGCCATGCCTCGATCCGTCGTCCGGTCATGGCTTCGAGCTGGACGAAGCGGAGATCACCTTCTGGGGTCTGTGCCCGGACTGTCAGGCCCGCCGGGCAGACGACTGACCCGACCCACCGGTGGGCGTGGCACTCTTGGTTGGTGGATCGCGACGATCTCGGCCTGTTCGGCCCCGGCTCGGTCACCTGGCGGGTACATCAGGAACCGGTGCTGCTGGTCGCCGGCCTCCGTTCGCTCTATCTCCAGGCGCTGCACCCACGGGCCATGGCCGGGGTGGCGCAGAACAGCGACTACCGGGCGGACCCGTGGGGCCGGCTGATGCGGACCGCCACCTACGTGGCCACGACGATCTACGGCACCACCGCCGAGGCCGAGGCGGCCGGGCGACGGTTGCGCGCCCTTCACGCCCGGATGCGGGCCCGCGACCCGATCACCGGTGCGGAGTTCCGGATCGACGAGCCGGACCTGCTCCGCTGGGTACACGTGACCGAGGTGGAGTCGTTCGTCGAGACCGCCCGTCGAGCCGGCGTGGGGCTGAGCGACGCCGAGGTCGACGCCTACCACACGGAGCAGCGCCGGGCCGCCGCGCTGGTGGGCCTCGATCCGGACACGGTGCCCGGTACGGCGGCCGAGGTGGCGGAGTACTACCGGGGGATCCGCCCCGAGTTGCGGCTCACCCGCGAGGCCGCCGAGACAGGCTTCTTCCTGACCGCTCCCCCGGCGCCCCGGAACCTCAGCCTGCCGCTACGGCTCGGACTCGACCTCGGGCCGGCCCGGCTGGCGTACCTCGGGGTCGCCGGCACCGCTTTCGGCCTGTTGCCGGCGTGGGCCCGGCGGCTGTACGGCGTGCCGGGCCTACCCACCACCGACCTGTCCGCCGGGCTGGGCATCCGCGGCCTGCGGCTGGCGCTCAACGCCATCCCCCGCCGGCTCGTGGAGGGCCCGATCTATCAGGCCGCGATGGCGAGGGCGGCCCGACACCCGACCTAGCGTCTTCAAGCCCCTGGCCGGCCTGGGTCGGGGCTCAGGCGGCGCCTGGACTCCGCCCCGGCTCGGCCGAGTACCTTGACGCTCGGCCCTGGCCGCTCACCGGCCCGGCTCGGCGGGCGGGCCGAGCGTCCGGTCGAGCGCGGCCCACGGCTCAGCCCCCGGCAGTCGGCTGCCGTCCGGGCAGCTGCGACGATAGTCACACCAGGTACACAGCGCCCCCGGGCGGGTCGGGAACGCCTCGTCGGGGTCACCGCCGTCGGCCACCGCCCGCTCGGCCGCGACGATGTCCCGGGCGGTGTCCTCGGCCCGGCTGACCTGCCGGGCCAGCGACTCCGGGGTGTGCTCGTGCGCCGCCACCGTGCCGGTGGGCAGGTGATGCAGCTCGACCCGGCGGCAGGGCCGGCGGAACACCCGCTCGGCCGCGTAGGCGTAGAGGGCCAACGCCGCGGACCCGCGCGCGTCGTCGGCGTCCAGTCCGGACCGGCCGGTCTTGTAGTCGACGATCACCGCCTCCGGGCCGGACGGCCCGGATCGACCGTCGATCCGGTCGGCCCGGCCGTTGAAGGCCAGCACGGCGGTCTTCGCGGCCACCACCCGCTCGACGCCGAGCGGGTCGGCGTCCGGGTCGAGAGTGGCCACGTAGGACTCCAGCCAGGCCAGCGCCCGCTGGTAGGCCAGCCGCTCCTGGTCGGCGTCCCGGTAGCCCTCACCGACCCAGGTGCCGCGCAGCAGCCGGGGCAGGGCCTCGGGTCGCCGGTCCGCCACCGGGAGCGCGAACCAGTTGCGCAACGTCGTGTGAACGCTGGCGCCGAGCGAATTGTGCGCCCACGCCGGGCCCTTCGGTGGTGCCGGTCGGTCGAGGTAGCCGTACCGGTAGCGGCGGGGACAGTCCGTGTACGTGCCGAGCTTGCTCGGCGTACACACGAAGAGCCGCTCGGGCATGCCCGCGAAACCCAACTGCTCGGGTTCGGCCCGGGGTCGCGGGGCACGCCCGCCGGTCGAGGAGGATCGTCGCACGCACAGATCCTGCCATCGGGCACCGACAGCGCCCCGGACCCGTTCAGCGCGAGTCGAGGGCCGTTCAGCGCGAGTCGAGGTAGAGGGTGACGAAGGAGCCGACGGCGTCGGCGATGAGCTGGACCGCGATGGCGGCCAGCAACAGACCGGCGATCCGGGTGAGCACCTCGATGCCGCCGGGCCGCAGCACCTTGACGATCACTCCGGAGAACCGCAGCACCAGCCACACCGCGATCATGACGGCCACGATCGCCGCGCCGATCTCCAGATAGTCGACGGGGCCGTCGGCCCGCTGGACGAACAGCATGGTCGCCACGATCGCGCCGGGACCGGCGAGCAGCGGCGTACCGAGCGGCACCAGGGCGATGTTGGCGGTGACCTGCTGGCCGGGGTCGTCGGCCTTGCCGGTCAGCAGTTCGAGGGCCACCAGGACCAGCAGCAGCCCGCCCGCCGCCTGCAGGGCGGGCAGCGAGACGTGCAGGTACGCCAGGAGCGTCTGGCCGGCCACGGCGAACACGACGATCACGCCGAGGGCCAGCGCCACCGCCTGCCAGGCGGCGCGATTGCGTTCCCGGGCCGGCAGCGGGCCGGTCAGGGCGAGGAAGATCGGCATCATGCCCGGCGGGTCGGTGATGACCAGCAGGGTCACGAACACCTCGCCGAACAGCTTGACATCCACCTGATCACGGTATCGGCGCTGCTCGGCGGCCCGACGCGGATCACCCGGAAGCGACCCCGGTCACCCCGCCGGCCGCCGCGACCAGTCGTTCGTACGCCTCCCCCGACGTGGTGAAGGCACCCAGCGTGACGCTCTTGTGGCTACCGTGGAAGTCCGAGGAGCCGGTGACCAACAGGCCGAGCTCACCGGCCAGGGCCCGGATCTCGGCGCGCTCGGTGGGCGAGTGGTCCTCGTGATCGGCCTCCAACCCGACGAGGCCGGCGGCGGCGAGTTCGGCGATCATCCGGTCCGGCACCACCCGGCCACGACGGGTGGCCCGGGGATGGGCGAAGACCGGTACGCCGCCGGCGCGCCGGACCAGCGAGACCGCCCGGAAGACATCGATCTCGTCCTTCGGCAGCCCGTACCGTCCGCCCAGCCAGTCCCGGCCGAACGCCTCGGTGGTGGAGCTGACCAGGCCGGCCCGGATCAACGCCTGCGCGATGTGCGGCCGGCCGACCGTGCCACCGGCGGCACCGGCCAGCACCTCGGGCCAGCTGATGTCGTGGCCGTCGGCGCGGAGCAGGTCCACGATGCGCTCACCGCGCAGTTCGCGGGCGGCGCGTACCCGGTGCAGTTCGGCCGCGAGTTCCGGCTCGGTCGGGTCGAACAGGTAGGCCAGCAGGTGCAGCGGTGTCGCCGGCCGGGACCCGAACCATCGGCAGGACAGTTCGGCGCCGCGTACCAGATCGAGCCCGGCCGGCAACGCGGCGACCGCCTCCGCCCAGCCGGCGGTGGTGTCGTGGTCGGTGATCGCCACGACGTCCAGGCCGGCCCGCGCCGCCGCGGCGACCAGTTCCGTCGGGGTCAGCGTGCCGTCGCTGGCGGTGGAGTGGGCGTGCAGGTCGATCCGGGGTCCCGGACCGGAGGGTCCGGGACCGACCGGGTCCGCGGGTGTCCCACCGTCGTCGGTCGTCATTGGCCCGCCGGGCTGGGACTGTCGCTCGCTCCCGTGGAGACCCGAACGTCCGCCGGCACCGGCCCGGTGACCAGCACGGCTCGCGGGTCCGTCGTACCGTCCGCCATCGTCAGCAGGTCGGCGCTGCCGCCGGCCGTCACCCGCGCGGCGGCCACCACCACGACGCAGCCCTGGTCGTCCAGGTGGACGGCGGTTTCGGCGCCGGCCCAGTCGGGCTCGGTCCGCAGGGCCGGACCGGCCGTCCACGCCGACGCACCCTGGGTCGTCAGGTTCACCAGTACGGCCGTGTCCGGTGCGTCGGCCGGGTCGGACGTGGCGCCGGACGTCCCGGTGCCGGCCGGAGCGGCGTTGGCCAGCAGCCACCGGCCGTCCGGGGAGACCGACCCGGGGCCGGCCCGCAGCCGGGTGCGGCAGTCGGTGCGCATCGTGTCCAGTCCCTGGTTGAGATCGAGTATGCCCAGGCAGGGCGCGCCGGCGCCGTCCCGGACCGCCGCCACGACGCTGCGGCCGTCCGGAAGCAGGCCGTACACGCTCACCGGTGCCGCCTGCCAGGGCGACCGGCGGCCGTTGGCCGGCCACCACAACCGGAAGCCGGCCGGTTGGGTCCGGTGCAGCAGCACCGCGTCGCCGAGAAACCCGACGGGCTCGGCACCCGTCTCCTCACTGATCGAGGTCGGCGTGTCGACTCCCTCGGACCGCAGGCCGGCCCGGTACACCCGCCCGTCGGCCCGCCAGGCCACCCACTGGCCGTCGGGCGCCAGGGCCATGGCGGTCAGGTCGCCGAGCAGCCGCTGGGTCCCGCCCGAGGAACTGCCGGACCAGAGTGTGTACCGGCCGGTCGCGCTGGTCACCAGCAGCCAACCCGTCGGGGTACGCCGGGCCGCCGTCACCGGCGCGGTGAGCCCGAAGTTGACCCGTCCGCCCACGCTGACCAGCGCGTGTCCGCTGATCAGTTCGACCTCCGCCGGGGTTCCGGGGGCCAGCAGCGGGCCGTCCGTCGCGGTGAGGCCGGGCAGCACGCCGTCAGCGGAGTCGGGCGACCCGTCCAGCACGATCACCGCGTGTTCGGGGCCCGGTGCGGTGCCCACCTGGACGACCCCGGCGCTCACCAGCACGGTCGCCAGAGCGGCCGACGCGATTCCGCCGGTGGTCCGCAGCCGACGGATCCGCCGGCCGCGCCGGATCGCCACGCTCGCCGGATCCGACGGGGACGGCGGGACGGCGACCCGCTGGGACAACAGGTCCCGCAGGGTCCGTTCGAGTTCGTCCTGCCTCACGGTGTGAAGACGCCGCCAACCGGGGTGAAGGTTGCCGGCCGGGCAGGTCGTCGGCGCCGGGGCGGAACCATGTCACGCCTCCAACCCGGCCGCCGGAACGGCCGGTACCGGGGCTACCGGCCGGACGTGCTCGGCCGGCAGCGGCTGCGCCGGCACGATCGACGGCGGCGCGGCCGACCGCGCCGCCGCACCCGAGGACGGCGTGACCGACCGTTCCGGTACGCCTGACGGCGGCGTGACCGATCGTCCCGGTACGCCCGAGGACGGCGCCGGGCGGGCCCGCGGGACGGGTGCGCGCGTCGTGCTCGCCGGGCGGCGGGCGGGGTTCGGTGGCGCGAGCGGTCCGGTGGTGCCGAGTGCGTCCTGGATCCGTTCGGCCTCGTTCTCGGCGGCCAGCCGGCGACGCAGGGCGGCCAACGCCCGCGAGGTCTGGCTCTTGACCGTGCCGGTGGAGATGTCGAGCAGTTCCGCCGTCTGCGCCTCGGACAGGTCCTCGTAGAACCGGAGGACCAGCACGGCCCGCTGCCGGGCCGGCAGCGCCTGGACGTGCCGCCAGAGGACGTCCCGCTCCAGCTGCTCGTCGACCCGGTCCCGGACCGGCTGCTCGGGCAGCACCTCGGTGGGTCGCTCGCCGTGCCAGCGTCGCCGCCACCAGCTGGTCGAGGTGTTCACCAGGACCCGCCGGGCGTACGGCTCGACCGCCTCGATGCCGCCCAGTCGCTTCCAGGCCAGGTACGTCTTGGTCAGCGCGGTCTGCAACAGGTCTTCGGCGGTGGCCCAGTCCCCGGCGAGCAGGTAGGCGGTGCGCAGCAGCGCGCCGGAGCGCGCCGCGACGAACTCGCGGAACTCGTCCTCCAAGGCATCGCTGGGTCCCACCGACCGTCCTTCCGTCCCCGTGCCAACCGAGGCTGCCACAGCGGCGTCGGAAGGTCCATGGCGATCGGGTGCGAAATCGTCGATGTTCGGACACAACCGCGCACGGTTCCATCCGTCCGGCGAGCCCGGCTCACCCGCGCTGCCGGCGTCCGCCCGGCCCGCTGGACCGGCCCCGGCGGGCCGGTGGCTTCGCGCGGGCCGATCAGGCCCCGTCCTCCGCCTTCGCCTCGTCGGCCTCCTTGCCCAGCCGCGCCTCGACGGCCTGCGGCTCGTACATCTCCTCGACCACCCGCAGATACAGCTCGTTCGGGTTGGGCAGGTGCTTCACCTCACGCAGCGCCTGCTCCTGGCCGGCCGACTCCAACACGAACGTTCCGTAGTTCAGCGTGCGGCCCAGCGGCGACTGCTCATATTTCATGTCCGTGACCCGGGCCAGCGGCATCATCGCGACCTGCCGGGTCACGATGCCGTTGACCACCATGACCCGCTTGTTGGTCAGGATGAAACGGTCGTAATACCAGTCGGCGACCCGCCAGGCTACCCAGCCGATCACGGCGAACCAGAGGATCACGGCCACAGTGGTCAGCGCGCCGATGTCCCGGCCGGCGAGGAACCCGGAGAGGTAGCCCAGCACGAACGTGGCCAGGATCCCGACCAGGAGCGGGGTGGTCAGGTGGATCCAGTGCCGCTTCCACTCGCCGCGGTACCGCTCGGTCGGGAAGAGGTAGCGGGCGACCAGCGGTGTGGGCTCGTCCTCCAGCGGGAGGACCCGACGGGTGCCCAACGGCATGCCGGAGGCGTCGACCCGCAGGCCGGCGAGTTCGTCCTCGGTGATCCGTGGTTGGTCGCGGTGGCCCTCCGGATCCCGGTAACCCTCGTCCTGGATCCAGGGGTTCGGGCCGGCCGGCCCATACGGTGAGCGGTCCGGATAGGAGGGACCGGCCGGATAGCCGGAGCCACCCGTCGGCGGACCGCCGACGGGTTCGTCGTCCGGGCGCACCCGAGGGATCGGTTCGGTGTCACGCTCGCGCCGACGTCGGTCCTCGTCGTCGGGTTCGGGGGGTGGCGGACCGGGAGGGCTCGTCATCGGGCACTACGCGACGAGGTTGCTGAAGAACTCGCCGAAACCCGAGGCGATGTCCACGAGGCCACCGCCGAGTGACTTGAAGACGTCGGCCGCCGAGTTAGGTCGGAACGCGACGAAGAAGATGAGAAATGCGACCCCTAGCCAGGTGAGCACCTTCTTGACCATGATGGGTCATCCCCCTCCGTGCGGCTCCGTACCCGCACCGCATCGATACTGAGAGTGTTAGCCATACGCCTTACAGTGATACAGACTATCCATCCACTTCGGCGTCGGCGCAAGCCCCGGATCAGGCCTTGCCGTGCAGATATGGACTGGGTGCGCCGTACACGAGCTCGGGTGGCATCCACTCAACGAGGTCCTGTAGGACGACCTCGTCGGCGAGGAGATAACCCGCGCTCGCCGGCCAGGTTATCGCATAGAGCCACATTCCCCGAGCTTCACCGACGTAGGCGCTCCGATCTGTCGGAGATCGAACGGACCACAGTGGAGTCGGATGACCGCCCGCGCGGATCTTCGCGTGCGCCGCGAGCTCCTCGTGCCCCGGTGGCGGTTGGTTCATCACGTCGGCCAGTTCCGAGCCGGGGTCCAGACCCGACAGGCCGGCGAACCGGTTGCCGAGGCCCACGCCGGGCTCCTCGGCCACCAGGACCAGATCGGCCGGACCGCCGCCGAGCGGCGCCGGGCCGCTGCACGCGATCGCGCCGGCCCGGACCCCGGTCCGCTCGTCGCCGGCCCACGCCACCCCGGTCACCGTCCACCCTGCCGGCAGCGGCCACGGGCTCCACAGCGGCACCGGGAACCGGCCCGGCTGCGGCGGCGTGACGGCGATCCGCTCCGCCGCCGCCGCGATGATCTCCGTGCCGACGTGTTCCGCCGTGTGCAGCGGGGGGACCGGGCCACAGCTCGGGCACCGCCAGTCGGTGTGCATGAGGTCCGGCTCGCGGACCGAACCACCGCAGCGGGGACAACTCACCGAAACACTCATGACCCCCACGCTTCCGGTACTCGCCGCCGACGTCAACCGAACCGGCCCTTTTGGTCATCTTCCGGCAGCACCGCCGAGCCGGAGGTTTCACCGCCGGCACCGCCGGGATCGGCAGGTCGCGGCAGGTTCGGCAGCGGGTCGGAACCGGCGGGACCGGCGGCTCGGAGAAACTGGCGGGTCGACGGTCGACGGGATCGGTGGGACGGTGGGTTCGGCTCAACCCTCGGGTGGAGCGCCGGCGTGGGCCCGGATCCACGCGTGCATGGCGATACCGCTGGCCACCCCCGCGTTGATCGAACGGGTCGAGCCGTACTGGGCGATCGAGAAGAGCTCGTCGCAGGCCCACCGGGCCGCCTCCGACAGGCCGGGGCCCTCCTGGCCGAACAGCAGCACGCAGCGCCGGGGCAGCGTGACGGACTCCATGGCCCGCGCCCCGGGCAGGTTGTCGATGCCCACCAGCGGCAACCGGTCCGCACGAGCCCACGCCACCAGCTCGTCGACCGTCTCATGGTGTCGCACGTGCTGGTACCGGTCGGTCACCATCGCGCCCCGACGGTTCCACCGGCGGCGGCCGACGATGTGCACCTCGGCGGCGAGGAACGCGTTGGCGTTCCGGACGACCGTTCCGATGTTGAAGTCGTGCTGCCAGTTCTCGATCGCCACATGGAACGGGTGCCGGCGCTGGTCGAGATCCGCGACGATGGCCTCGCGGCGCCAGTAGCGGTACCGGTCGACCACGTTGCGCCGGTCGCCGGCGGCGAGCAGCTCGGGGTCGTACCGCGGGTCGGTCGGCGGTACGCCGGGCCACGGGCCGACCCCCACCTCCGCCTGCTCAGCGTCCACGAAGGGGCAGGGTACGGCGACTCGCCCCGACGATCGCGCGGGGGCCACGGACATTTCGGTAGCTCACCGCGCGACCGCCGTGGTCGGTGAACGGCGTGCCCGGGTCCCGCCGCCCGGTCTGCCCGGGCTGGGACGGCCGGCTCAGCCGAGGTTGAGGGCCCGGCGCAACTCGCCGAGGAAACCGGCCCGACGCATCGGGGTGGCTCCGGCCGCCGCCGCGGGCTCACCGGCCCGGCAGACCCGGATCGCGACGGACTGCACCCACTGGCGATAGGCGGCGGAGTCGGCGGGGTCGGCACTGTCGGCGAGCAGGGCCACCACCCGCCGGCAGGCCGACAGCGCGGCGGCCACCCGCCGGGTCGGATCGCGCTGGTCGACCTGCGGGTACGGGCCCGCCGACTCGGCGTAGACGGCGGCCACGATCGCCCGTACCAGGTCACTGTCGAAGGCCCGGCCCGCGGCGATGCCCTCGAGTCCGGCAAGGCTTTCGCAGACCATCGTCCGGGGATCGGCCGGACCGGCCGAGGCGGCGGCGACCATCACCTGGCCGGGCAGCCGGACCAGCAGTCGCCAGTCGGGGTCGGTAAAGGGCGCGGTGTTCGCGGGACCGGCGGCACGACCGGTCGAGGGCGGTTCTCCGGCAGCGGAGTGGCTCATCGGAACCTCCGGAAATCAGCATATGCCCCGGCCGTCGAAATCCGCCCGAGCCGCCGCGAAGAAAGCCTGATCCGGGTCCGAAGTGAGCCTGCGCAGGGCCCGAAGTGGGCGCGGACCGGGCCCGAAGTGGGCGCGGACCGGGCCCGAGGTGAGGGCGGACCGCCGGCTCAGGGGTTCCGTGGCTCAGGGAAGCTCGGGCGTTCCGGATCGACACCGTCCGGGACGGCCGCCCTCGCGTACTCCCGCTTGGGGACCATCACCCGGCGGCGGAAGACGCAGACCAGCGTGCCGTCCTGGTTGTAGCCGCGGGTCTCCACCGCGACCACGCCCCGGTCGGGCTTGGATTCCGACTCCCGCTTGTCCAGCACCGTGGTCTCGCCGTAGATCGTGTCGCCGTGGAAGGTCGGCGCGACGTGTCGGAGCGACTCAACCTCCAGGTTGGCGATCGCCTTGCCGCTCACGTCGGGCACCGACATCCCCAGCAGAAGGGAGTAGACGTAGTTGCCGACCACGACGTTGCGCTTGAACTGGCTCGCCTGCCCGGCGTAGTGGGCGTCCAGGTGCAGGGGGTGGTGGTTCATCGTGAGCAGGCAGAAGAGGTGGTCGTCGTACTCGGTGACCGTCTTGCCCGGCCAGTGCCGGTAGACCGCACCGACCTCGAACTCCTCGAAGTAACGGCCGAACTGCATCCTTGAGCCCTCCGACGGACGGCGACGTGGTGCGGGTCAGCATGCCGTACCGGGCGGGTGGGGCGACGATCGGCGTCGGGGCCGGGCGGAATTGTCACACCGGGCGCGTCCGTCAGGCGTTTCCGCGGCTCGCCGGATGGGATTTCCGGGGCCGGACGCAATGAGCGGCGGGGCCCTCCCCGGCACCCGCCGCCCACGCTTTGATGAGGAAGATTCTGCCCCAGGACGGGTGCCGACAGAAAGGGTCCGACCAGAGACGGAGGTCACAGTTATCAATTTGTTACGTAACTCAGGGTAGTTTCATGGGAGCGCTAACACGCGGTCATGATGTTTATCGACCCAGTTCAGACGGCAAGTTACCCTGAAGTAAGAAAAGGCCCAACGCTCTGACCTGGGAACGCTCCCATCACAGACCGTCGTCGGCGACCGATGGCCGACACTAGTCGGTTACGATCAATTACATCGACGATCACCACCTGATGCCGGACCCTCGGCGGCGTTTCGGTACACCCCGGGCCGGGAATTCCACCGGTCCGGGCCGAGTTCTTCCAGATGTACGTGACCCGCGCAGATCGGAGAGACCAATGGCGACCGTTGAGCTGACCGCGACCAACTTCGATGAGGTGACGGGCCAGGACGGCATCGTGCTGGTTGACTTCTGGGCGAGCTGGTGTGGTCCGTGCCTGCGTTTTGCCCCCGTCTACCAGCGGTCGTCCGAAAAGCACCAGGACATCACCTTCGGCAAGGTGGACACCGAGGCCCAGCAGAGCCTGGCGGCCAAGTTCGACATCCGCTCAATCCCCACGATCATGGCGATCCGGGACGGTGTGATCGTCTTCGCCCAGCCCGGCGCCCTGCCCGAGGCGGCTCTCGAGTCGCTCATCGAGCAGGTCCAGGCCCTGGACATGGACGACGTGCGCGCGCAGTTGGCCAGCCACAAGCACTGACGGTGCCGTACCCCGTACACCCGCCCGCCAGCATGGTTGCGGAGTTGATCGCACGTATGTTCGAATAGGCGGGTGCGCTGGGACAACCTCTCGGCTCCCCACGAGAGGGCGGACCCCGGGGGGACGCCACCGGGCGCCGGAGCGCAGCCGGAGCCGCAGTCTGGCGAAGGCGAGCACCGGCCGATCCAAGACGCCGGAGCGCAGCCGGAGCCGCAGTCTGGCGAAGGCGAGCACCGGCCGATCCAAGACGCCGGAGCGCAGCCGGAGCCGCAGTCTGGCGAAGGCGAGCACCGGCCAGCTATGGACGCAGCGCCAGCGGCTCCACCCCTGCCGCTGGCGCTGCCTGGCGCGGTGACCCGCACTTTCGACACCCCCGGCTTCGCCGGGGTCACCTTCTACGAGGTACGCGCCAAGTCGATCATCAACCGGGTGCCCGGTTCCTCGCGCGTCCCGTTCCAGTACACGATCAATCCGTACCGGGGCTGCACCCATGCCTGCGTCTACTGCTTCGCCCGGAACACGCATCGATACCTGGATCTCGACGCCGGGCGGGACTTCGACAGTCGGGTGATCGTCAAGGTCAACGCCGGGGAACTGACCCGCCGTGAGCTGGCCGCGCCGCGCTGGTCCGGCGCGGCCGTCGCGATGGGCACCAACGTCGACTGTTACCAGCGGGCCGAGGGTCGGTACCGGCTGATGCCGCAGATCATCGCGGCGCTGCGCGACTTCGCGAACCCGTTCTCGATCCTCACCAAGGGCACGCTGATCCTGCGCGACCTGCCCCTGCTGCGCCAGGCCGCCGAGGTGACCAGCGTCAGCCTCTCCCTCTCGGTCGGTTTCGTCGACGAAGCCCTGTGGCGGTCGGTCGAGCCTGGCACGCCCAGCCCGAGGCGCCGGCTCGACACCGTCCGCGCGCTCACCGAGGCGGGCTTCGCGGTCGGCGTGCTGATGGCACCGATCCTGCCCGGCCTCACCGACGACGAGGAGTCGATCGACGCCACGGTCGCCGCCATCGCGGCCGCCGGGGCCACCGGCGTGACACCGCTACCACTGCACCTGCGGCCCGGCGCCCGGGAGTGGTACGCGGGCTGGCTCGCCCGGGAGCACCCCGGGCTGGTGCCGCGGTACCGGGAACTGTTCGGCCGCGGCTCGTACCTGGCATCGACGTACCAGCGGGAGGTGACCGCGCGGGTCCGGATGGCCGCGCGGCGGCATGGCCTGCACCGGGCGGAGTCGGGCGACAACCGTCGAGCCGGAGCGGTCTCGGCGGCCGGCGACGCAACCGACGGCCCGACCGACGGCCCGACCCGCGAGAAGACCGGTGGCCCGACCGGCCGTCCGGGACGCGCCTCGACCCGGAACGCGCCGCCCGGTGCCGAACAACTCACCCTGTTGTGAGGACGGCACGCATCCGGGCCCAATTGATCGAGGTGACCCGCCGCACGTCGGCCCCGTACGCCGCCCGGGGCGCGTAAGTTGTGGCCGTGACCTCTGTACGCGTGGAACGGTCGGGTGACCACGACGAGGCGGTGGCCGCGCTGCGTCGGTCGTACGCGGCGGTGCCGCCGGGCGCGCCGGTCCGGCTGGCCAAGCGGACCTCCAACCTGTTCCGGCCCCGGGCCCCCGTCGGTACGCCGGGCCTGGACGTCAGCGGTCTCGACGGGGTGCTGTCGGTCGACCCGGTCGCCCGCACCGCCGACGTGCAGGGCATGTGCACGTACGAGCGGCTGGTCGACGCGACCCTGCCGCACGGCTTGATGCCGCTGGTGGTGCCGCAGTTGCGGACCATCACGCTCGGCGGCGCGGTGACCGGGCTGGGCATCGAGTCGACGTCGTTCCACAACGGGCTGCCGCACGAGTCCGTACTGGAGATGGACATCTTCACCGGTGCCGGCGAACTGCTGACCGCCCGGCCCGACGGCGAGCACGCCGACCTGTTCGCGGCGTTTCCCAACTCGCTGGGCAGCCTCGGCTACGCGACCCGGCTGCGGATCGAGTTGCAGCCGGTGCGGCGTTACGTCGGGCTGCGCAATGTCCGCTTCACCGACCTGGACGCGCTGGCCGAGGCGATCGACCGGGTGGCCGCCACCGGCGAGTGGGAGGGGCAGCCCGTCGACGCGATGGACGGGGTGATGTTCAGCCCCGGTGAGGCGTACCTGGTGCTCGGGACCTTCACCGACGACGGGCCGGCGCCCAGCGACTACACCGGCCAGGACATCTACTACCGCTCCCTGCCGCGTCGCACCCGGGACTGTCTGACCACCTACGACTACCTGTGGCGCTGGGACACCGACTGGTTCTGGTGTTCCCGCGCGTTCGGGGTGCAGAACCCGACGGTCCGGCGGCTGTGGCCGGCCCGGTACCGGCGCAGCGACGTCTACCACCGGCTGGTCCGGCTGGAGCACCGGTACCAGGTGGCCGCCCGGTTGGACCGCTGGCGCGGTAACCCGCCCAGCGAACGGGTGGTGCAGGACGTGGAGATCCCGCTGGACCGGACGGCCGAGTTCCTGCGGTGGTTCGCCGGGAACGTACCGATGGCGCCGGTGTGGCTGTGCCCGCTGCGGCTGCGTGAACCGGCCGGCGCGGGCTCGGCCCGGACCTGGCCGCTCTACCCGCTCCGGGCCGGCGAGCTGTACGTGAACATCGGCTTCTGGGGTACGGTGCCGATCGCCTCCGGCGCGGCCGACGGCGACGTGAACCGGGCGGTGGAGCGGGCCGTGTCCGACTCGGGCGGGCACAAGTCGTTGTACTCCGACGCCTACTACGACCGGGAAACGTTCGACCGGCTGTACGGTGGCCCGGTCTACCGGGCGACCAAGGACCGTTACGACCCGGATCATCGACTGACGGGACTGTACGAGAAGGCGGTGGATCGACGATGAGCATGACCGAACGCGAATCGGGCCGGACCGACCCTGGTCCGACACCCCCGCGTCGGACCGGTACTCCGACCGTGGCGACGATCGTCCGCGCGGTCACCACCGGTGAACTACCCGTGCGGATAACGGCGTACGACGGCAGCGACGTCGGCCCCGCCGACGCTCCGATCGGGCTGGACATCCGCACCGAGCGGGGCCTGTCGTACCTGCTGACCGCGCCGGGTGACCTGGGTATGGCCCGGGCGTACGTGGCCGGTGACCTGGCTGTGACCGGGGTGCACCCGGGCGACCCGTACGAGGCGCTGCAGGTACTCAAGGACGGTCTGCGACTCAAGGCACCACCGCTGGCCGAGGCGCTGGCCCTGGTCCGTGGCCTCGGTTGGGAGCGGCTGCGGCCACCGCCAGCCCCGCCGCAGGAGGCGGTCCCGAGATGGCGCCGGGTGGTGTCCGGGCTGCGGCACTCGCGAACCCGGGACTCCAGCGCCATCCAGCACCACTACGACGTGTCGAACTCCTTCTACGAGAAGGTGCTCGGCCCGTCCATGACGTACACCTGCGCGGTGTACCGCTCCCCCACCGACAGCCTGGAGCAGGCCCAGGCCAACAAGTACGACCTGGTCGCCGGCAAGCTGGCGTTGAAGTCGGGGATGCGGCTGCTGGACGTGGGCTGCGGCTGGGGCGGCATGGTGCGGCACGCGGCCCGCGAGTACGGCGTCAAGACGCTCGGCGTCACGCTGTCCCGGGCGCAGGCCGAGTGGGCGCAGGCGGCGATCGAGCGGGAGGGCCTGGCCGACCTCGCCGAGGTCCGGCACATGGACTACCGGGACGCGCCGCTGGACCACTTCGACGCGGTCAGTTCGATCGGGCTGACCGAGCACATCGGGGTCCGCAACTATCCGGCGTACTTCCGGGCGCTGCTGGACCGGCTTCGGCCGGACGGCCGGCTGCTCAACCACTGCATCACCCGGTCCCACAACCGGATGCCGCACAACCCGGGCGCCTTCATCGACCGGTACGTCTTCCCGGACGGCGAGCTGGCCGGACCGGGCCGGTTGATCAGCGAGATGCACGACGCGGGCTTCGAGGTGCACCACGAGGAGAACCTGCGCCAGCACTACGCGCTGACCCTGGCCGGCTGGTGCCGGAACCTGGTGGCGAACTGGGACGCCTGCGTGGCCGACGCGGGCGCCGCGCGCTCCCGGGTCTGGGGGCTGTACATGGCCGGGTCCCGGCTGGCCTTCGAGCGCAACGAGATCCAGTTGCACCAGGTGCTGGGCACCAAGACCGGCGCGCGTGGCGAGTCGAGCTACCCGCTCCGGCCGGACTGGACGGCCTGATGCGGGATGCCCGGCGCATCCTGGCCGACGCCGCGACCATCGCCGTGGTCGGGGCGTCCCGCGACCCGCGCAAGCCGGCGCACACTGTGCCGGCCCAGATGCAGCGGTACGGCTGGCGGATCATCCCGGTGAACCCGACCGCCGACGAGTTGTTCGGCGAGCGGGTGTACCGCTCGCTCGCCGACATCCCGCACCCGGTGGATCTGGTGGACGTGTTCCGCCCGGCGGCCGACGCCGTCGAGGTGGTCCGGCAGGCCGTGGCGATCGGCGCACCGGCGGTCTGGCTCCAACTCGGCATCGTCTCGGCGCAGGCGCGGCGGATCGCCGAGGACGCCGGCGTCGACTACGTCGAGGACCGCTGCCTGGTCATCGAACGCGCCGCCGGCGGGCTCACCCGGCTCGGCTGAAAGGAAGGGCCCCCTGTTATCGCTTTTCGGATAGCAGGGGGCCCTTGTTAACGGCTCAGAGCTTGTACTCCTTGAGCAGGCCGCGGGAGATGATGGTTTTCTGGATCTCCGAGGTGCCCTCGCCGATCAGCAGGAACGGCGCCTCCCGCATCAACCGCTCGATCTCGTACTCCTTGGAGTAGCCGTAGCCGCCGTGGATCCGGAACGCCTCCTGGACCACCTCGGCGCAGTACTCGGAGGCGAGCAGTTTGGCCATCCCCGCCTCCACGTCGTTGCGCTGGCCGGCGTCCTTGAGCCGGGCCGCGTTGACCATGAGGGCATGCGCCGCCTCGATCTTCGTACCCATCTCGGCGAGCTTGAACGCCACGGCCTGGTGCCGGGCGAGCGGCTGGCCGAAGGTACGGCGCTGCTGGGCGTACCCGACGGCCAGCTCGAACGCCCGCAGCGAGATGCCGCAGGCGCGGGCCGCCACGTTGACCCGGCCGACCTCGATGCCATCCATCATCTGGTAGAAGCCCCGGCCGATCCGGTCGGCGCCACCCAGGACCGCGCTGTCCGGGACGGTTACGCCGTCGAGAATCATCTCGGTGGTCTCGACGCCCTTGTAACCCATCTTGTCGATCTTCCCGGGGATGGTCAGCCCGGGGGCGGTCTCACCGAAGCCCGGCTCCTTCTCCAGCAGAAACGTGCTCATGTTGCCGTACACCGAGTCGGCCCCGGTGTCGGTCTTCACCAGGGTGGCCACCACCGAGGAGTACGCCCCGTTGGTCAGCCACATCTTCTGACCGTTGATGACGAACCGGTCCCCGTCGCGGACCGCCCGCGACTTGATGGCCGACACGTCGGAGCCACAGTCGGGTTCGGACATCGAGAACGCCCCGCGTACCTCACCGGTGGCCATCCTGGGCAGCAGCCGGTCCCGCTGCTCGGCCGAGCCGTGCTGGGAGATCAGGTACGCCACGATGAAGTGCGTGTTGACGATGCCGGAGATCGACATCCAGCCCCGGGACAGTTCCTCGACCACCAGCGCGTACGTGAGCAGCGACTCGCCGAGGCCGCCGTACTCCTCCGCGATGGTCAGGCCGAACAGCCCCATCTCCCGCATCCCGTCGATGATCTCGACGGGGTACTCGTCGGCGTGCTCCAGTCGTTGCGCGTGCGGGATGATCTCCTTGTCGGCGAACTCCCGGACGGTCTCCAGGATCGAGCGCTGCACGTCGGTCAGGCCGGGGGTCCGAGCGAGTCTGGCCATGTTCCGCCTCCGAGGTCGATCCACCGTCGCCGGCGGCGGATGATCGAGCCGCGGGATACCGACGAGTAACCAAACGTCGGGTCAGTATCGACCGCCGGTCCGGACCGGCGCCAGGTCGGGACTCCACACATCGGCTGTGAAAAGGTTCACCGACCGCTAGCGTCGGCAGCAGGGCAGCCAGCGCAGGGAGACCCGATGCCGCATCCACCGCCGGGCGAGTCCCCGGAACCCGAGGAGCCCGCGCCACCGTACTCGCGGCGTCCCGACGACCCCGCCAACCCGTACGGCCGGTACGGCCAGCACGACCAGCCCGAGTACCACCCCGGCCCCGGGCCGTACGGGCAGCATCCCGGCGCTCCGAGGGCCGACCCGGACCCGTCCGGATCACCCCCTGGCGGACCCGGACCGTACGGCGGACCCGGACCGTACGGCGGACCCGGACCGTACGGCGGACCCGGACCGTACGGCGGACCCGGACCGTACGGCGGACCCGGACCGGCGTGGCCCGGCGGAGCCGGACCGGACAGGCCCGGGCAACCGGGCACGAACCTGATGGCGGTCCTGTCGCTGGTCTTCGCCTTCGTCTTCGCCCCCGCCGGCATCGTGCTCGGACACCTGGCCAAGAAACAGCTCCGGACCAGCCACGAGCATGGCGATCGGCTGGCCAACTGGGGCCTGGTGCTCAGCTACCTGTTCACCGCGCTCTACCTCGCGGGTTGCTGCGCCTGGATCGGTGTGCTCGTCTGGGTCACGCGGGGCGGCGATTCGTCGTACTGACCGGTCGGTCGGTGGGCGCGGTGCGGCGGCGTACCCGGGCCGGTCCGGCCGGTCAGAAGTGGGGGACGCACGGGAGCGTGTACGTCCCCCACCGCTCTGCACGGACTGTCGGAAGTCCGTCACCCTTGAGTAGAAGTCGAAGGAACGGGTTGTACTCGTCAAGCAGACACCGTTCAAGCCGACCGCGTCGATCGGTAGGATCGCCGATTAGCAGCTCAGCTGGGGACCAGGACAGATCCGGGAGACATCCGACGCACCACCTGCCACCCGCCCGCGCGGTGGCCAATGGCATCGCCCGGATCGCCTCCTCCCCCGGCCGGCTCGAAACCCGGGTCGACGCGGTGTTCGAGCAGCTACGTCGAGTTGTTCCGTACGTCGGGCGGACGCTGGCGCTGCTTGACGGCGACCGGCGCACCTTCGTGACCTACGGCACCCGGGGGTACGACGACCGGACCCGCGACTACTACCAGAGTCCGGCGATGTACGCCGACGTCGAACTCGTCGGGATGCACCGCGACCGTCCGCCGATGTGTCTGCGGGACCTGCCGATCCCGCCGGCGGAACTGCCGGTCTGGGCCGACTACCTGGAACCCGCCGGCTTCCGGGAGGGCATCGGACTCGGCCTCTTCAGCCCGGACGGGCGTCACCTCGGCCTGCTCCTGCTGCACACGGACGACCCCCGGCACCCCGACGACGCGACCCGGGACTTCCTGGGCACCTTGGCGCCGTTGATCGCGAACGCCGTCGACCCGATGCGGTCCATCGGTCCGCTGGCCCGGCTGGCCACCGACGCCTACGCGGGGGTGGTGCTCACCCGGGGCGGGCACACCCAGCCGTTGCCCGGCCTGAGCGTGGACGAACCGCTGCTGCGGGCCGGGTCGCCGACGCTCACGGCGGTGACCGAGGGCCTGTCCAGCAGGCAGCCCCTGCTGTCGTTCCTTGCTCCCGGCCGGCATTCGCTGGTCCGGATCACCGCGCTGACCTGCCCTCCGGACGTACCGCAGCACCTGCTGGCGCTGGTCCTGGCGGCACCGCCCGGCCCGCTGTCCGGGCTGACCCGGTGCGAACTGGAGATTCTCGGCCTGGTCGTCGAGGGCTGGCCGAACGACCGGATCGCGCGGCACGCCGTCAGCGCCGAACCTGCCGTCGCCTCCCACGTCGAGAACATCCTGACCAAGCTCGGCGTCGCGTCCCGAACCCTGGCCGCCGTCCGCGCTCTGCGCCTGGGCCTGTACGTCCCGCGCCCGCTGGGCGGTGCGCTTCGGGACGGCGTCGACCCGCAGACCTGAAAGACCGGCTGGGTTGGCGCGCTTCGGCACGGCGTCGATCCGCGGACCGGTGGGGCCGGCTGGGCGGCACGCAACGCCCGGGTGGCGCAGCAGGCGCGGACGGCACCGCAGTCCCCGACGGCACCGCAAGGCCCGGACGGTGCCGCAAGGCCCGGACGGTGCCGCAAGGCCCGGACGGTGCCGCAAGGCCTCGGACCGGGCCCGATGCGGAATCGCATTGTCGGACATCCGTCGTTTTCCCCGGAAAGTCGGTTGGACGAGGTGTACTCGTCGGACAGGACCCGCAACGGGGCCGGCTCGCCCTCCGGGATCGACGATTTCCGCTGGTCAGCATGGTCACACGACCGCTCTGGACGGAGATGCCCGCACTTCCACCGCAGGCCGGGACGGTGGCGATCGAGATCGCCCGGATCGCCTCCGCGCCGGGCAGCGCCGGCGACCGGGCTGCCGCGCTGCTGGACCAGTTACGCCGGATCATCCCGTACACGTCCGCCGCGCTCACGATGATCGACACTGACCGCCGGGAATTCGAGCCGCTGCACCTGATCGGGTACAACGACCGGATCCGGAAGTTCTACCAGGGCCCCGAGTTCTATGCCGACGTGGAACTCCTCGGCCTCACCCGCGACCGGCCGCCGCTGTGCCTGCGCGACCTGGACATCCCAGCCGAGCAGCTGCCCACCTGGGTCGAGTACATGGTGCCGGCCGGCTACCGGGAGGGGGTCGGCGTCGGGCTCTTCGCCTCCGACGGACGACACCTCGGCATGATCGCCCTGCACACCGACGACCCCCGGCAGCCCGACGACGCCGCGCGGGACTTCCTCGGCACTCTCGCCCCGCTGATCGCCAACGCCGTCGACCCGATGCGGTCCGTCGGCACACTCGCCGCCACGGTCAACGATGCCCGCTCCGGCGCCCTGCTCACCCGGGCCGGCAACGTGTACCCGCTGCCGGGCCTGGTCGCCGACGAACCGCTGCTGCGGTCCGGCTCCGCCGTGTTCGAGGCCGTGACGACCGCGCTGGACGGCGGCCCCGCGTACGTCGCGTTCCTCTGCCCCGTCGACCACGACTTCGTCCGGATCACCGCCCTCGACTGTCCCACCGATCTCCCCCGACACCTGCGCGCGGTTGTGCTGGTCTCCCCGCCCCCCGACCTGCACGGACTCACCCGGCGCGAACTCCAGATCCTCGGCCTGCTGGCCGAAGGCTGGCCCAACTCCCGGATAGCGGCCTGGTACGTGATCACCGAACGCACCGTCGCCACCCATGTCGAACACATCCTGGCCAAACTCGGCGCCGCCTCCCGAACCGTCGCGGCCGTTCGGGCACTGCGGCTCGGGCTCTACATCCCCCGCCGGCTCGGCACCGAGCCGAGCAGCCGGCGGGTGGCGGCCCCCGGTTGGCACTGATCCGGAGGTAGCGGTGGTCACCGGCTCCCCGTACGACCAACGGCAGATCGTCGCGGTCAGCATGGACATCCGCGACATCGGACGGTCCGCCGCGTCCCTGGCGGCCCGTGCCGAGGCGATCACCGTCGTGCTGCGTCGGCTCATCGCCGTCGACGGCGTGGTCATCGCCCAACTCGATCCGGCGGCCCGACGGTTCCGGTTGTTGTCGGCGCCCGGGTACGACCAGCGGGTGCGGACCTACTTCGAAGGCTCGGAGTGGTACCAGGACGCGGAGCGGATCCACCGGCTGCTGCCGGTCGGCCCGGTGCTCACCAGGGACCTTCCGTTCCCGCGCTGGGAACTTCCCGGCTGGTCGGACTACCTCGGGCCGGCGGGCTTCCAGGAAGCCATGGGCGTCAACCTCTACGCCGATCCCGGCCGGCAGCTCGGGCGGCTCATGCTCGCCAGCGCCGACCGCTTCGATGAGCGGTACCGGCAGCTGCTCGGCGCGCTCACCCCGGCCATCGCCAGCGCGGTCGATCCGATGCGTTCGGTGAGCGCGCTGGCCCGGCTGGTCGGGGACGCCCTGGCCGGCGTGACCATCGACGCGGCCGGAGTCCCGGAGCCGATACCCGGGCTGTCCGGCCATCCCCTGCTGGCCAACGGCTCGGCGCTGCCCACCGCGGTCCGGCAGCAACTCAGCGACGGTGAGCGGCACGTCGTGTTCCACTGGCCCGCCGGCGGACCCGACCTCGCCGGTTCGGTACTCAAGGTCACCGCGTTCACCTGTCCCGACCTGCCGCAGGTCGAGTCCGTGGCGTTCCTGTCGCCCGCCGACGAGCTGTACGGGCTGAGCCGATCCGAACTCGAGCTGCTCGGACTGCTGGTGGCCGGGCACGCCGACGACGACCTTCCGGCGCTGGTCGCCCTGACCGGGCGGAGCCCGGAGAGCCTGGCCGACACCCTGGCCCTCGCGCTGGCCAAGCTGGATACCGACAGCGTGGCGGTGGGCACGCTGCGCGCGGTCCGGGAAGGGCTGTACATCCCCTGGCACCCGGACCTCGTACCGGGTCCCGGTCAGTAGCGGAACTCGGCCTCGCGCACGCTGTTGCCGCCGTCGACCACCAGCATCTGGCCGGTGATGTAGGAGGCGGCCGGCGAGCACAGGAAACAGATCGCCGCCGCCACCTCGTCCGGGGTGCCGGGCCGGCCGACCGGGGTACCGAGGCCCTGCTTCAGCTCCGCCATCGTCGAGGCCGCGGTGTAGATCGTGCCGGGGGCCACCGCGTTCACGGTCACGCCGTCGGCGACCATCTCCATGGCCAGGGCCCGGGTCAGCCCCACCACGCCCGCCTTCGCGGCGGCGTACGCGGCCTCGGTGGGCAGCGCGTTCACCGGGCCCGAGGTGGCCGCCAGGTTGACGATCCGCCCCCAGCCCCGCTCGGCCATGCCGCCGATGAACGCGCGGCTGCACAGGAAGGCGGTGGACAGGTTGCGCTCGATCTCCCGGTGCCACTCCTCATAGCTGAGCTGGGCCACCGGCCGCAGCACCTCCGGGCTGGCCCGGCTCGCCAGGCCCGCGTTGTTGACCAGCACCTCGACCTCGTCGAGCTGGTCGGCGATGGCGTCCGCGAGCGCCGCCACCTCCGCCTCGTCGGTGAGGTCGGCGACGAACCCCGTGACACCCAGCTCGGTGGCGCGTTCGTGGATGCGCCGGGTGGTCGACACGATCGCCACCCGGGCGCCCAGGTCACGCAGTCGCCGCGCCGTGGCGTACCCGATGCCGTCCGGGCTGCCGGCGCCGGTCACCAGCGCCACCCGGCCGTCCAGGCGCAGGGTCACCGGCTCCTCCCGGGCGGCCCGGTCGATCTCTGGCCCGTCGCCGGCGGCCGGACCGCCGGCGGCGCGGCTGCGCCGGGCCAGCGCGGGACGGGTCGCGTCCCGGCGGGAACGTCCGGAGCGGTCTGCGGCGCGCGCGTCGAATGCCATGCCCGAGATCCTGCCCGGTCGGGACGATGCGGGCAATGCGCCGCCCGGTACGGGGATCCCGGGAAAGTGCCCGGCTGGCTACCCTGACGGCGCAGTACTTCCCCGCGGACCGGAGAGAGAACGATGACATACCCCTCGCAGCCGGGTGGCTCGGAGCAGCAACCCGGCGGCTGGTCGTCCCCGGCGCAGCCGGAGCCGACCCAGCAGTTCAGCTCCCCGACGGATCCGACCCGGCAGTTCGGGGAATCGCCCGCGCAGCCGCAGAGCGCCCCGCCGGGGCAGCCCTACAGCGGACCCCCGGCCCAGCAGCCCTATCCCGGCGCGCCGGCCCAGCCGCACAGTGGACCCCCGGCATCGCAGTACGGCGCCGCGGGGCAGGAACCGTACCCGTTCAGCGGACCGCCGGCCCAGCCCGACCCGTACCAGTACGGTGCGCAACCGGCCGGGATACCCGGCCCGCAGCCGGGTTACCCGTACGGTTACGGCCAGTTCCCCCAGCAGAAGCCGAACAACAGCCTGGCCCTGGTGTCGATGATCCTGGCGCTGGTCGGCTTCGCCACCTGCATCACCGCACCGGTCGGCGCGATCCTGGGTCACGTCGCGATGCGGCAGATCCGGGAGCGCGGCGAGGGCGGTGAGGGCATGGCCAAGACCGGCATCATCGTCGGCTGGATCCTCACCGGGTTGCTCGTGCTCGTGATCATCGGCTACGTGATCGCGATCGTCTTCGCGATCCGGGAGGGTGCCAGCACGTCGCCCAGCTACAACGACTACTGACCGGTCCCGCCAGGGGTACCCGGAGCCCTCCGGAACCCCTGGCGTCCGACCCGGACCCTGTCGAGTACCCGCCGGTCCACGGCGGCAGGGACGGCCCGGCCGCGAGTTCGGCGGTTGACCGGCCGGCTCACTCCGGCGGGGTGAAACTGGAGGTCCGGCTCATCCCGGCCGCCCGGCCCTTGGCCGCGATCACCAGCGCCATCTTCCGGGACGCCTCGTCGATCATCTCGTCGCCCAGCATGACGGCGCCCAACCTGCCGCCCGCCTCCGAGGTGTAGTGCTGGTAGGCGTCGAGGATGAGCTCGGCGTGGTCGTAGTCCTCCTGCGCTGGCGAATAGACCTCGTTGGCCGCGTCGATCTGGCCGGGATGCAACACCCACTTGCCGTCGAAGCCCAGCGCCGCCGACCGCCTGGCCACCTCACGGAACCCGGCCACATCCCGGATCTGCAGGAACGGGCCGTCGATGGCCTGCTTGTCGTGCATCCGCGCGGCCATCAGGATCCGCATCAGGATGTAGTGGTACGGATCTCCGGGGTAGTCCGGGATCAACCCACCCACGACCAGCGACCTCATGTTGATCGAGGCCATGAAGTCCGCGGGGCCGAAGATGATGGTCTCGACCCGCGGGGACGCGGCGGCGATGGCGTCCACGTTGACCAGGCCGGCCGCGTTCTCGATCTGCGCCTCGATGCCGATCCGCCCGACCTCCAGGCCCAGCGTCTTCTCCAGCTGGGTGAGCGTGAGGTCCAACCACTCCACGTGCCCGGCCGTCTGCACCTTGGGCAGCATCACGCAGTCCAGGTTCGCGCCGGCGCCCTCGACGACGTCCACCACGTCCCGGTAGGTCCACGGGGTGGTGAGGTCGTTGACCCGTACCACCCGGGTCTTGCCGGCCCAGTCGCCGTCGTTGAGCGCGGCGACGATGTTCTTCCGGGCGTCCGGCTTGGCCAGCGGCGCGACCGCGTCCTCCAGATCGAGGAAGACCTGATCGGCCGGCAGTCCGCGCGCCTTGTCCAGCATCTTCACGCTGGACCCGGGCACGGCCAGGCAGGACCGGCGGGGACGGCCAACAACGCCCATCGGACCCTCCTTCCGCTCATGGCCGGCGACTGCGGCCGGTTCGCCTCCCCGGCACCGACGGGACCGGCGCGGGCCGCCCGGCGGGCGAGGTGACGCCACGGTAACCTCACGCCATGACCGGGGAGAACCGCGGTGTGGAAGATGTCACTGAGCAGCGCCGGGTGGTGATCACCGGCGCGAGTTCGGGCATCGGGCTGGCCGCCGCGGTCGAGTTGGCCCGCACGGGCGACGAGGTCGTGCTGGTCGGCCGGGACCCGACCCGGCTCACCGCCGTACGGGACCGGATCCAGCGGGTCACCGGGCGGGCGCCGGAGCTGTTCCGGGCCGACTTCGCGGTCCTCGACGACGTCCGTCGGCTGGCCGCCAACCTGCGCGACGCCTACGACCGGATCGACGTGTTGGCCAACAACGCCGGGGGGATCGCCGTCGAGCCGATCACCACGGTGGACGGCTTCGAGTGGAACATGCAGGCGAACCACCTGGCGCCGTTCCTGCTCACGAACCTGCTGTCCGACCGCGTGCGCCGGGTGGTGAACACCGCCTCGGACGCGCACCGCGCCGGCGCGCTCGACCCGGACGACCTGTCCGGGCAGCTGCGGCACTACCGATCGTTCCGGGCGTACGGCACGAGCAAGCAGGCGAACATCCTGTTCACCGCCGAAGCGGCCCGCCGCTGGCCGCACATCCGGTCGTACGCCTTCCATCCGGGGGTGGTGCGGACCCGGTTCGGCAGCGACAGCCGGTGGCTGGCCGTCGGAATGCGGCTCGCGTTCTTCCTGCGCAGCCCGGAGAAGGGCGCGCGGACGCTGGTGTGGCTGGCCCGGCAGGACCCGGCGACACTGGTGGACGGCGGGTACTACCTGGACCTGCGGCCCCGCCGGCCGCACCCGGCCGCCGCGGACCCCGAACGGGCGGCCCGGCTGTGGACTGCCAGCGAGCAGGCCGTCGGCCTCTGACGACCGGCTCAGTCCGGTAGCGGGGCGGTCTCCGGCGGCGCCGCGACCGTCCGGCGGACCGCACGGGTGCCGCCGACCACCACCACCGCCACCCCGATCAGCAGCAGCGCCAACCCGGGCAGCGCGGCCAGCCGGGGCACCTGGCCCAACCAGAGCCAGGCGATCAGGGCGGCACCGGGCACCTCCAGCAGGATCAACACGCTGACCGTCGTCGCGCTGATCCGGTGCAGGGCGTAGTTCAGCAGCGAATGCCCGAGCAACTGGGCGCCGACCACCAGGCCGAGGATGGCCGTCCAGGTGCCCGAGTCGAAACCCGTGAGCCGGACGCCGGCCACCAGGCAGACCCCGAGCAGCAGCAACGAGCACACCCCGTAGCAGATGGTGGTGTAGGTGGTGGTGCTCACCGTGCTGCGTACCCGCTCGCCGAACGCGGTGTAGACGGCGGCGGCCATGCCACCGACGACCGCCAGCACATCCCCCAGGACGGCCCGTCCCGACCCGGCCAGGTCCAGCCCGGTCACCAGGGCCGCGCCGACGATGGCCAGCCCGATTCCCAGCCAGGTCAGCACGGACAGCCGTCGACCCTGGCCGAGCGCGATGAGCCCCTGCCAGACGGGCTGGGTGGTGACCAGCGCGGTGGCCGTGGCCACCGAGGTGAGTTTGGCGCTCGGTGTCCAGGTGGCGAAGTGCGCCGCCAGGGCCACCCCGGCCAGGATCCCGTACCAGCCGGCCCGGCGGCCCGCCGGGGCGAGCAGGCGGCGCAGTTCCGCGCGCCGCCGGGTCAGCGAGAACGGCGTCAGCAGGGTGGTCGCCGCCGCGTTACGCCAGAACGCCACGGCCAGCGCGGGCGCGGCGGCGTACGCGATCAGCGGTCCGGACGACGAGACCGCCGCCAGCGCCAGCGCGACCGACGCGGTGGTGAGCGGGTCGACCGGGGGCTTCGACGACGGAACGGGGTGATGGTCCAGCACAGGGGAGTATCCCCACACGGCCTCGGGAAAGGAAGGGCACCCTGTTATCGCTTTTTGTATAGGAAGGGCCCCCCTTTTAACGCGCCCGTCCGATGCGTCGCGGGCGGTGCCGGTGGCTGCCGGGCGCATGTCGCGTACGGCAGGATGGCTGGGTGACCGACGAGCTGGATGCCCCCGGCCGGACCTCCGCGGTGCGGGACGAGGCACTGAGAAAGGCGAGTGTCGCCTGGATCGCGGTCGACGGCGGCCCGGCGTACCCGGTCTGGTGCCTGGCCCTCGACGGCGCCCTGTACGTGGTGAGCGGGCCGGGCGAGCAGCGCGCGCCCGGACTGGCCGGGGCCGACGCCGCGGTGGTGACCCTGCGAGGCGATCATGGCGGACGCATCGTCAGCTGGCCGGCCGGGGTGAGCCGGTTGGCTCCCGGCGACGAGACGTGGTCGACGGTGGCGCCGCAGGTTGCCGCGAAACGGCTCAACTCTCCCGAAGCCGCGCCCCGGCTGGTCGAGCGATGGGCCGCCGAATGCGTGCTGAACCGGCTCGTTCCGGCGGCGGGCGCGGTGGTCGAGGGCGCGGGACTGCCCGATGACTCCCTCGCGGCGCCGCCCCGGCCGACCCCCGCGGCCCGGCCCACCCGGCGTCCGTTCCGACTGCATCGGGTACGCCGCCGCTGAGGGCAGGGACCTGGCGGGCAACGGACGCCGCCCCGGACGGGATGGCGCCCTGCCCGCTCGGGCGGATGGCCCCCTTCCCGCTCGGGCGGGCGGATGGGCCCCTGCCCGTTCGGGTGCGCGGATGGCCCCACTGCCCGCTCCGGCGGGCTACCCCGGGTCAGGCGACGGCGGGGCGCTCGGTCCTCCCCGGGGACCCGGGCCGAGGATGCCGTCGAGCACGAGTTGCAGGTGGCGTCGCCAGTCGGAGTTGCCGCCGGGCTTGAAGTACATGGTGGATATAACGCCGTTGGCCACCACCGTGAAGTCCGCGAGGGTGAGGTCGGCGCGGATCCGGCCGGAGGCGACGGCCCGGTCGATGATCCGGCCCACCGCCATGGAGAACTCGGCCTTCTGCTGTCTGATGCGTACCCACTCAAGGGTGTCGGAGCCCATCAGCGCGAGCTGGAAGGCGGCATCGCCCTCGGCGGCCTCGAGGTAGCCCCGCAGCATCGCCTCGAACGCCTCGCCGGGGTCGGCGATCCGTTCCACGGTGTGTGCGAGGTCCGTCATGTCCTGGAACCGTTCGCCGACCATCGCGGTGAGCAACGCCTGCTTGCTGGGGAAATGCCGGTAGAGGGTGCCCATGCCCAGGCCGGCCTGGGCGGCGATGTCCTCCATCTGGGCATCGCGCCCGCGCTTGGCGAACAGCTCACCCGCGGCCGCCATGATCCGGCCACGGTTGCGCCGCGCGTCGGCGCGCAGGGGTCGCTCGGAATCGGTCATCAACTCACAGCCTAGGCGCGGGGCTTGACAACCGGAATCTTAGTTCCGTAACGTCCCGAGGCACTAAAGGGAACCGAAGTTCCGGTTCCGGAAAGCCCGAACGGGGTTGAGGATCATGATCGTTGTCACCACTCCCACCGGCCAGATCGGCCGGCAGGTAGTCGCGAACCTCCTCGACAGCACGGAGCTGATCCGGGTGATCGCGCGCGACCCGGCCCGGCTGCCCTCGGTGATCCGTGATCGCGTCGAGGTCGTGGCCGGATCGACCGATGACGTCGCCGTCGTCGACGAAGCCCTCACCGGCGCCGACAGCGTGTTCTGGCTCGTGCCGCCGAACCCACGCGCCGAGAGCATCCCGGGACACGTCATGGACTTCGTCCGCCCGGTGTGCGAGGCGATCGGCAGGCAGAAGGTCCGGCGGGTGGTGGGGCTGTCGAGCCTGGGCCGGGAAACCGCCCGCAGCGCCGGACAGATATCCGCGATCTTCGCCATGGACAGCCTGATCGAGAGCACCGGGGTGAGCTACCGCTCGGTGTGCCCGCCGGGGTTCATGGAGAACCTGCTCCGGCAGCTCGAACCGATCCGGAACCAGGGCGTCTTCTTCGCGCCGTTCTCGGCGGACCGGAAGGTCCCCGTCTGCGCCACGGGTGACATCGCCGCCGTCGTGGCCGAGTTGCTGCTCGACGACTCCTGGAGCGGGCAGCAGAGTGTGCCGGTCCACGGCGCCGAGGACCTCTCCCAGAACGAGCTGGCGGAGATCATGTCCGAGGTGCTGGAGCGGCCGATCCGCTGCCAGCAGGTGCCCGGTGAGGCGTACCGGACCAGCCTGACCCACAACGGCATGACCGAGGCCTGGGCACAGGGCCTCGTCGACATGGCCGCGGCGGTCGAGCGGGGTGTCTACGACACCGAGCCACGAACCGCGCGGTCCACCACCCCCACCAGCTTCCGCCGCTGGTGCGAGGACGTTCTCAGGCCGGCCGTCCTCGGCTGAACGCCAACCGGAGCGCAGGACCGGACCGGAAGCGCAGGGCCGGAGTGCAGGACCGGGAGCGGAAGCGCAGGACCGGACCGGCCGGCGGTGCGTTCAGCCGACGAACGGCGGGATGATGATCTCACCCCGGGCCACCGGCACGACCCGACCCGCGACGGTGACCCCCACCGCGACCCCGTCGGCCGCGGTCACCACACACTCCAGCGTGGACGGGCGGTGGATCTCCGCGCCCTGCCGGACGGTGTACGCCGTCCTCCCGTCCCCCGGCAGCAGCCCACCGGCCACCAGCCACACGCCGAGGCCGAGCGCCGCCGAACCGGTAGCGGGATCCTCCGGCACGCCGAGGCCGACCCCGAACACCCGCACATGCGCCACCCGCTGCTCGGGATGCCAGCCGACCACGGTCAGCGTCTCGATGCCGTACCGCCGGGCGGCCGCGATGTCGACGGCGGCCCGCTGCACCGCGTCGGCGCGGACCGCCAGGTAGGGAAAGTCCAACCCGCAGCCGGCGGTCCTCGGTGCCGGCCCGGCCAGGTCCTCGGCGGTCAGACCCGCCACGGCCAGCAACGGACCCGGATCCAACTCCGGACCGAGCAGCGGGGTGCCGCCGGTCACTGTGGCCTGGCCGTCGGTCACGGTGATCGGCAGCAGCCCCGCGCCACACTCCTGCACCACGTCGCCGGCCGGAAAGTCCCCCCGGCGGCTGCCGGTCACCGCCGCGCCCACGCTGGGGTGGCCGGCGAAGGGCAGCTCGCCGTCGACGGTGAAGATGCGGGCCCGGTACGTCGCCCCAGCCCGGGTGGGCGGCAGGATGAACACCGTCTCCGAAAGATTGAACTCCCTGGTCAGCGCCATCAACTGCGCGGTGGCCAGGGCCTGCGCGCCGAACACCACCGCGAGCGGATTGCCCGCGAACGGGCGGTCGGTGAAGACGTCCACGATCTCGTACGCCAGGGTCGACATGGTGGTAAACCCTAGGCCCTTAGGCTGGACCGGTGACCACGCCGAACCGGGTGTACATCGCCCGCCTCGCCGGGCTCACCGTTTTCGATCCCAACGGTGACCAGGTGGGGCGTGTCCGGGACGCGGTGGCCCGGCTCCGCAGCAGCAACCGGCCGCCCCAGGTGGTGGGTCTGGTGGCCGAGATGCCGATGCGTCGGCGGATCTTCCTGTCCATCAACCGGATCACCTCGATCGACGGCGAGGCCGTGGCGCTGGGCAGCGGCACGCTCAACCTGCGGCGCTTCTCCAAACGGCCCAACGAACTGCTGGTGCTGGAGGACCTGCTGGACCAGCGGGTCCAGATCCAGCCCTCCGGTGGGCAGGGCACGGTGGTGGACGTCGCCATGGAGTGCAGCCGCACCGGCGAGTGGTCGCTGGCCCGGGTCGCGGTCCGGGAACAGACGGGGCGACTGACCCGCCGGGGTCACCTGCACCAGGTCGAGTGGGAGGACGTCCGGGGCCTGCTGGGCGGGCCGGACGCGAACCGTGGCACCGCGAACCTGCTCGCGGTGCTGGAGGAGATGCGTCCCGCCGACCTCGCCAACGCCCTCCAGGAACTCTCCGACTCCCGGCGGAACGAGGTGGCCGCCGCGCTCGACGACGAGCGGCTGGCCGATGTGCTGAGCGAGTTGCCCGAACGGGACCAGGTGGAGATCCTGGCGGCGCTGGACCGGGAACGGGCGGCCGACATCCTGGAGGAGATGGACCCCGACGACGCGGCCGACCTGCTCAGCGAGCTGTCGCCGCCGGAACAGGACATCCTGCTCGACCTGATGCGGCCGGACGAGGCGGACCCGGTCCGGCAACTGCTCAAGTACACGCCCGGCACGGCGGGCAGCGTGATGACCTCGGAACCGGTGATCATGCCGCCGGACGCCACCGTCGCCGAGGCGCTGGCCCGGATCCGCGAGCCGCAGATGTCGCCGGCGGTGGCCGCCCAGGTGTTCGTCACCCGGGCGCCGCTGGCCACGCCGACCGGCCGGTACCTCGGAATCGTCCACTTCCAGCGGCTGCTCCGGGAGCCGCCGGCAGAGTTGCTGGGCGGGGTGGTCGACAACGACATCGACCCGCTCCAGGCGGCCACGCCGCTGCCCGAGATCACCCGCCGGATGGCCACGTACGACCTGGTGGCGATGCCCGTGGTGGACGCCGCCGGCCGGCTGGTCGGCGCCGTGACCGTCGACGACGTGCTGGACCACTCACTGCCCCGCAACTGGCGGGACCGGGACGCCGCCGACGCGGTCGGACCGACGATCGCGGGGCCACCCGGCGATCTTGGCCGGGGTACCGACCTGGACACACCGCAGCAGCCGGGGGAGGCCAGGGATGGTTGAGCGCAGGCAGGTGGCCCGGCTGGATCAGCCCAGCCAGCCCCGCCGGTTCAAGCTGCCCCGGTTCGACCCCGAGGCGTTCGGGCGCTGGGCCGAGGGCACCGCCCGATACATGGGTACGGCGAACTTCATCGTCTGGATGACGCTTGTCATCACCGCCTGGCTGGGCTGGAACACGCTCGCCCCGTCACGGCTGCGGTTCGACCCGTACACCTTCACCTTCCTGACCCTGCTCCTGTCGTTGCAGGCCTCGTACGCGGCGCCGTTGATCCTGCTGGCCCAGAACCGGCAGGCCGACCGGGACCGGCTGACGATGGAGGAGGACCGGCGTCGAGCCAGCATGCAGAAGGCGGACACCGAATACCTCACCCGGGAGATCGCCGCGCTGCGGATCGCGCTCGGCGAGGTGGCCACCCGGGACTTCGTACGCTCGGAGCTGACCCGGCTGGTGGAGGAGTTGGACGACCAGCAACGCCGACGGCAGCGGCTGGCGCGCCGGCCGGCCGCCGAACGGGTCGGCGGCGCCGAACGGACAGGCGGTCCCGAACGGACAGGCGGTCCCGAACGGGTCGGCGGGGCCGAGCGGACGGGCGGGGCCGAGCACGGCGTCGACGAGCCGCACGACGAGCTGGACGGCGACTGACCGCCCGGAACGCGCGGTGCCGAGCGACCCCGCAAGCTGTGCCATCGCCTCGCTCACATCCCGCCCGGCGGCTGCCGGCAGCCGGTACGGGGCGACGTAGCATTGCCGGCATGTCTGCACCCGTCAGCACCGTCGAGGAAGCGGTCCAAGCCGCACTGGCCACCGTCGACGACCCGGAGATCCGCCGGCCGATCACCGAACTGGGCATGGTCCGCTCGGCCACGGTCGGGCCGGACGGTGTCGTCCGGGTGGAACTGCTGCTCACGGTCGCCGGCTGCCCGCTGCGGGACAAGCTGCGCACGGACATCACCGCGGCCGTCAGCGCGGTCCCAGAGGTCAGCGGCGTGGAGATCGAGTTCGGGGTGATGAGCCCGGAGCAGCGGCAGCAGTTGCAGGTGCGGCTGCGTGGTGGCGCGACGCAGGAGCCGGTGATCCCGTTCGCCCAGCCCGGATCACGGACCCGGGTCTACGCGGTGGCCAGCGGCAAGGGCGGCGTCGGGAAGTCCAGCGTGACCGTCAACCTGGCCGCGGCGCTGGCCGCCCGGGGTCTCTCGGTGGGCGTGGTGGACGCGGACATCTACGGCCACTCGGTGCCCCGGATGCTCGGCGTGGACGGCGCGCCGACCCGGGTGGAAGACATGATCATGCCGCCGCAGGCGCACGGCGTGAAGGTGATCTCGATCGGAATGTTCACCGCCGGCAACGCCGCGGTGGTCTGGCGCGGTCCGATGCTGCACCGCGCGCTGCAGCAGTTCCTCGCCGACGTGTACTGGGGTGAGCTGGACGTACTCCTGCTGGACCTGCCGCCCGGCACCGGCGACGTGGCGATCTCGCTCGCCCAACTGCTGCCCAACGCCGAGATCCTGGTGGTGACCACACCCCAGACCGCCGCGGCGGAGGTCGCCGAGCGGGCCGGCGCCATCGCGTTGCAGACCCACCAGCGCCTGGTCGGAGTGGTGGAGAACATGTCCTGGCTGGAACTGCCGGACGGCTCCCGGATGGAGGTCTTCGGTTCCGGCGGCGGCGCCACGGTGGCCGAGTCGCTGACCCGGACCGTGGGCGCCCAGGTGCCGCTGCTCGGCCAGATCCCGCTGGACACCCGGGTCCGGGAGGCCGGCGACGCGGGTACCCCGATCGTGCTGGCCGAGCCGGCCGCGCCGGCCGCCCGCGCGCTCGGCGCGGTCGCGGACCGGCTCGCCGTCCGCCGGGAATCGCTGCTGGGCAAGCCGCTCGGGCTCCGTCCGGCCGGTCGCTGAATTTCGGGTACGTCCCCGACCCGCCCGCGCTGATCCCTCATGGGCCCGCGCGGGCGGGGTCCGGCGTGCCATCGGCATCAAGTCCCGACCGGGCGACCCGCGCCGCGTCGTCGACCGGGTGGTGCCGGCCGACGGGGGTGGGTCCGTCAGGTGGCGTCGAGGTCGTAGTCGCGGTGGGTGGCCGGTACCGAGGGGGCCGGAATCGACGTACCGCCGTGGTCCTGTCCCGGGATCGGCCCGGTCGGCCCGGCGCCGTTCCCGGTCACCGCCGCGGACGCCGGGCTCGAACCGTTGACCGACGCCGAATCCCAGCCGGACCGCAGGCTGGATCGGGGGTCGACGGCCGAGCCGATGTCCTTGAAGTCCTTCTGCACCCCGGTCAGATCGGTCTTGAGGTCGTCGTACACCGCCTGGAACGGCTTGCGCAGCGCCGCCTCGTCCTCCTCGCTGAGCAGGTGCTTGCGGATGAACGCCTTGGGGTGCAGATCCTCCAGCTTGATGTCGGTGCCCAGTTCCCGGCTCAGGTCGCTGGTCGCGTTGCTGGCCATGGTGCGCAGGTTGCGGACCATCCTCAGCCCGTCGCTGATCACGTTCGGCAGCTTGTCACCGAAGATCAACAGGGCGAGGAGCAGCAGGAGACCCATCTCCCACCAGTTCAGGTTCTGGAACATCTCCGGCTCCTCCTCGTCACGACCTTCGGCAAGGGTACGCACCCACCCGCCCCGGACGGCAAGGCCCGTTACTTCGCATCGGCGGCCAGCGTCACCGAGGCGGTCTGTCGGGCCGAGCCCCGGCGGTACTCGACGCTCACCACCGAGCCGGGCGCGTACTTCCGGACCAGCGCGATCAGGTCGGTCGGCTCGGTGAGCGTCCGGCCGCCCAGCTTGAGCAACACGTCGCCGGACCTGAGTCCCGCGCCGGCAGCCGGGCCGCCCGGTTGGACGCTGGACAGCCGAACCCCGCTACCCGGCCCGGTGTCCGAACCGACCTGGGCGCCGATCACCGTACGCCGGGCCCGGCCGGTGTCGATGATGTCGCTGGCGATCCGCTTCGCCTGGTTGATCGGGATCGCGAAGGCCAGACCGATGTTGCCGGCCTGCTGCTCGTCGAGGGCCAACGACTTGATCACCGAGTTGACCCCGACCACCCGGCCCCCGCCGTCGACCAGCGGTCCACCGGAGTTGCCCTGGTTGACCGCGGCGTCGGTCTGGATCGCCGCGTAGTACCGCACCGGTCCACCCGGTTCACCCGCCCGGATGGTCCGGTCCACCGCGCTCACGATGCCGGCGGTCACCGTGTTCGACAGCGCCAGCGGCGACCCGAAGGCCAGCACCGGATCACCGACGGCGATGGCGTCGGAGTCACCGAACTGCACCGGCGTCAGACCGGACCGGCTCGCCTTGATCACGGCGATGTCCGACTCGGGGTCCTGACCCACCACCTTGGCCGAGGTCGTCGACCCGTCGCTGAACTCCACCGTCGCCGACCCCCGGGCACCCTCCACCACGTGCTGGTTGGTGATCACGTATCCGTCGGCGGTGGCCACGAAACCCGAACCGACACTGGTCCCGTCGGCGCTGGTGGTACGCACCGTCACCACGCTCGGCAGCAACCGTTCGGCCACCCCGGCGAACGAGTCCGGCGCCCGCTGCGCCATGGCCGGCGGGGAGGCGTTCGGCGCCCCCAGCACGGTGGGCGTCCCGGCCCCGGCGCGGACCGCGAAGCCGTACCCGAGGGCACCACCGAGCGCGCCCGCGAGCAGCGCCGTGACGATCGAGACCAGGAACACCGAACGCAGGCCGCGCGGGCGGGGGGCGTCCGGATCCGTGACCGGTTCGGGGTCGCCCTCGCCCCCGCCGGCCGGCGGGCGGAGCACGGTGGCGGTCGGCGTGGCCGGATCCCGCCACGGGTCCCGCAGCGCGTCCGACCACCAGGGTGAGGCCGGCACACCCGCGGCGGGCGCACCCGACCAACCGGACCCGCCCGCGGAGTGCGCACCCGACCAACCGGACCCGCCCGCGGAGTGCGCACCCGACCAACCGGACCCGCCCGCGGAGTGCGCACCCGACCAACCGGAAGCGCCCGGCGCGGAGACGCCCGGGGAGGGCGTACCCGACCAGCCCGGCGCGGCGGACCGGGGGCCGGAGGCCCAGGTCGGATCCGGCGGTGGTCCACCCCACGGCGCCGGGCCGGCCGGCTCGCCCTGGTCGGGGTGGGACGCCGCTGCCGGCGTCCCACCGGGCTGGTGCCAGTTCCAGCCGTCGGTCACGATCGGTGCCTCCCACCTGAGTCCCGGGTCACCGGCCGCACCGGACCCGGGAAGGTGGGGTCCACCCGCCCGGGTCGCGGAGTCCGGTTTCCGCATCCAGGATTACACGGATGCCGCGCGCACAGTCAGCGGTCGGCGTCCGTCCGTTCGTCACCGGCCGATCCGGTACGGCTCCGTGCCCCCGCTGCGGACGCGGGCCCGAGGCTCAGGCCCTAGTCTCTGAGAGACTGTCGGGAACCCCCGAGCCACCCCGCTGAACCGTCCGCCCGGAGGTGCCCCATCGGCACGCTCGACCGGTCCGTCCCCTCGACGACCACCCAGGCAATGCAGTTCGCCGAGGCGTACGTCGCCGAGGATCTCGTCCTGCGTACCGCCCGCAGCCTGGCCCAGGAGGTCGGGCTGGACGCCGTGACACCCGGTGTCGGTGCGACACTTCGGCTGCTCGCCGCCGCCGGCAACGCCCGGGCCGTGGTGGAGATCGGCACGGGCACCGGGGTCAGCGGCGTCTGGCTGCTGCGCGGCATGCGCCCAGACGGGGTGCTCACCACGATCGACCTGGAGTCCGAGCACCAGCGGATCGCCCGACGGATCTTCCTGGAGGCGGGCTATCCCGCGGGGCGTACCCGGATCATCACGGGCCGGGCCCTCGACGTGCTGCCACGGCTCGCGGACGGCGTGTACGACCTGGTCTTCGTCGACTCGGACGTCACCGAGTACGGCGCCTGCGTGGAGGCGGCGCTGCGGCTGCTGCGCCCGGGCGGGCTGCTCGCGTTGAGCGGAGCGCTGGCCGGGGGCCGGATCGGCGACCCGGCGGCCCGGGACCTGGCCACGGTGACCATCCGGGAGGTGGTGAAGGCCGTCCGGGAGTCGGAGGACTGGGTGGCGGCGCTGCTGCCGGCCGGCGACGGCCTGCTCACCGCGGTACGCCGGGGCTGACCACCGCACGGCGTTAAAAAGGGGCCCCTCCTATACCGGAAACGATAAGAAGGGGCCCTTCCTTACAGCGTGGCGAGCCAGCGCAGCAGGGTGCGTACGCCCCACCCGGTGGCGCCCTTGACCAGTTCGGCGTGGTCCGAGGCGGTCCAGGACGGTGCCGACATGTCCACGTGCAGCCACCTGTCGCTCAGCTCACCGACGAACTCCCGCAGGTAGAGCGCGGCGGTCACCGAACCCGCGCCCCGGGCCGGCGAGCTGTGCAGGTCGGCGAGGTCACTGTGCAGGTATTCCAGGTAGTCGTCGGCCAGCGGCATCCGCCAGGCGCTCTCCCCGGCCGCCCGGCCGGCGGCCAGCACGGCGGCGGCGAGCCGGTCGTTGTCGGCGTACAGGGCGCCGGTCCGGGAACCGAGCGCCACGGCGTTCGCCCCGGTCAGGGTGGCGAGATCGACGATCAGGTCGGGCGCCAGCCGGTCCCGGGCGTACGCGAGCGCGTCGGCCAGCACCAGCCGGCCCTCGGCGTCCGAGTTGGTGCTCTCACTGGTCAACCCGCCGTAGTGCCGGATGATGTCGCCGGGCCGGAACGCCGAACCGCTGACCATGTTCTCGGCCAGCGGGGCCAGTGCGGTGACCCGGACCGGCAGACGCAGCTCGGCGGCGCCGATGGTCGCGGCCAGCACGGCGGCGGCGCCGCCCATGTCCTTGCGCATCAGCTTCATCGCGTCGCGCGGCTTGATCGAGATGCCGCCCGTGTCGAAGGTGATGCCCTTGCCCACCAGCACCACGTGGGTCCGGGCCTGCTCCGGGCGCCAGGCGAGTTCGACGAACCGGGGCGGACGCTCCGACCCGCCGCCCACCGCCAGCACCCCGCCGAATCCCTCGGCCGCCAGCCAGTCGGGCTCGCGTACCTCGACGGACAGCCCGGGACGCCCGCCGGCGGCGGCCACCACCTGGTCGGCCAGCCAGGCCGGGCTCTTCACCGACGAGGGCATGTTGGTCAGGTCCCGGGCGAACCGGGTGCTCTCCGCCACGATTTGGGCGGTGTCCACCGCGGCCCGGACGGCCGCCGGATCGGCCACGGCGAGCAGCACCACGGTTCCGTCGTCGTCCGCGGCCGGGACATCACCGTCCTCGGGCGGGACACTGCCGTCTTCGGGCGGGACACTGCCGTCCCGGGCCGGCACAGCGCCCGTCCCGGGTCGCGGCACCCGGAACCGGTACGACGCCAGCCACAGCCCCTCGGCCAGCCCGCGTACGGCGCCGGATCCGGAGCCCACCGGCTCGGCGCCGGTCGACTGGCGGTCCACCGGCTCGGTGCCAGTCGGTTCGGTGGCGACCGGCTCGGTGTCCGCTGGTTCGGCGGCGGGTAGCGCGACGGCGACCGTGCCGGCCAGCGCTCCCGAGCGGACCAGCGCGGCACCGGCGGTGCGCCAGTCCGCCTCGGTGCCGGCCCCCACACCGAGCAGCACCAGCCGGACCGGCTCCCGGCCCGGACGGACCGACACGAAGGTCTCCCCGGGTTCACCCCGGTGCTCGACCACCGGCAGCAGGGCCGACGCCTCCGCGCCCAGCTCGACGGGAGCCTCCCAGGCGGTCCGGACCGGCTCAGCGCCCGACCGGATCGGCAGGACCAGCACGTCGTAGGCGGTCGGTTCGGCGACGGGACGGATGGCGAACACGCCGGGTTACCTCCGGGGAGAGCAGATCGAGCGTTTTCCGCTACCAACGGCGAACGGCCCGGACGCGGCGCGCGCCGGACCGTTCGCCGGGTAAATCAGCCGACGGCGGTCTTCAGCGCGTCCCCGAGCGCGCTGGCCTCGTCAGGTGTCATCTCAACGACGAGCCGGCCGCCACCCTCCAGCGGCACCCGCATGACGATGCCCCGGCCCTCCTTGGTGACCTCCAGCGGACCGTCGCCCGTCCGCGGCTTCATCGCCGCCATGTCGTCTCCCCTCAGACCTTCACTAGGGTCCGTGGGTTGCCCCACAGCCACTTCGCCAGCATTGCCACGGGAGAAACCCGAGGCGTCGACAGACGATTTTCCCTGATGAACACCGCCGGACCCAAACCGAGCCGGTCTCGATATAACAGCACCTAGCATATATCGAGAATGGCTGTCACAATGTGCGGTCATGCAGGCACGGTCGGCACTCTTCGACCTTTACGGGGACCATCTACGCCCCCGCGGTGGCCGCGCGCCGGTAGCCGCCCTGGTCAGACTACTTACCCCGCTCGGGATAGCGGCACCGGCGGTACGTACCGCGGTGTCCCGGATGGTCCGGCAGGGCTGGCTCCAGCCCGTACGGCTGTCCAGCGGCCCCGGATACTCGATCACTCCGAAGGCCGCCCGGCGGCTCGACGAGGCCGCCGCGCGGATCTACCGGACCGGACGGATCGGCTGGGACGGCCGATTCGACCTCCTCGTCCTGGACGGTCCCGGCAACCGCCGCGAGCGGCAGCGGCTCGGCGCCACCCTCAGCTTCCTCGGCTACGGGATGCTCGACGAGCGCACCTGGGTGGCCACCCGGCCCGGTGAGGACGTCGACGGGCTGCTCGCCGAGGCCGGGGTCCGGTACGAGCGGTTCACCGCCGCCCACGCGGCCGGCACCCCCGGCGCGATGGGCGTGGTCCGCCGCGCCTGGGATCTGGCCGAGATCGGCGAGGCGTACGAAAGGTTCGTGGCCGAGCAGCGCCCACTGCTGGCCGGGGTCACCGCCCGCAGCGGCGACGAGGACGCCTACGCGGCCCGGTTCCGGCTGGTACACGCATGGCGTACCTTCCTGTTCCGGGACCCGCAGCTTCCGCCGTCGCTGCTGCCCGACCGCTGGCCCGGCACCGGCGCGGCCACGTTCTTCGACCGGCACGCGGCCCGGCTGCGGCCGGCCGCCGACCGGTTCGTCGACCAGTGCCTGGGCAACGGTTCCCCACCCACCCCGACCCGGGGCCGGAACCCCGGCACCCGGGCCGCCCGACAGAAGGGCCGCGCATGAGTGATCCGCTGCTCGTCGAACGCGCCGATGCCGTGGTCACGCTGACCCTCAACCGTCCGGACGCGCTGAACTCGCTGGACGTGGCGCTCAAGGAGGCGCTGCGCGACGCCCTGGCCGAGCTGGAGCAGGATCGCTCCTGTCGGGCCGTGGTGCTCGCCGGGGCCGGTGGGGCGTTCAGCGCCGGCCAGGATCTCCGGGAGCACACCGCGACCCTGAACTCCGGCACGGCCGACCCGCTGGCGACCGTACGGGCCCACTACAACCCGATCGCGGCCCGGCTGGGCAACCTGCCGAAGCCGGTGGTGGCGGCCGTCCGGGGCATGGCCGCCGGTGCCGGCGCCTCGCTGGCCTTCCTCTCCGACTTCCGGGTCGGCGGTCCCGCGACCAGCTTCCTGATGGCGTTCGCCCGGGTGGGCCTGGCCGGTGACACGGGCATCTCCTGGTCGCTGCCCCGGCTGGTCGGTCACGCCAAGGCGGTGGAGCTGCTCATGCTCGCCGAGCCGGTACGGGCCGAGGAGGCGCTCCGGCTGGGCCTGCTCACCCGGCTGGTCGACGACGACGAGAAGATCCTCCCGGCCGCGCAGGAACTCGCGGCCCGACTCGCGGCCGGCCCGACCGTCGCGTACGGGGCGATCAAGCGCCAGCTCTCGGTGGGTGACGCCGGCACCCTCTCCGACGCTCTCGCCGCCGAGGCGCAGGCCCAGGCGATCTGCGGAGCGACCGCCGATCACCGGTCGGCCACGGCCGCCTTCGTCGCCAAGCGGAAGCCGGAATTCGAGGGCCGCTGACCGGACCCGCCCACGGCCTCGGTTCAGTCGTCCTCTTCGGGGTCCTGGTTGGCCTCGGCGCCCAGCACGAACGCCTGCATGGCCAGCTCATCCCGGGTCGGCGCGACGAACGCCGGCAGCTCGCGCGGGCCGAGTTCCAGGACGTACGACCAGAAGATCCGGGCGGCCTCGGCCGGTGAGCTGGCCTCGATGGGCAGGTCGACGCTGACCAGCCAGGTCTGCCGGGCGCCGGCGGGGGCCACCCGGGCGGCCCACCGGCGGAAGACCCCGGCCTCGATCCGGGTCAGCGGCCCGCGCAGGGTCAGCCCGGCCGCCGGCACCGGCCGGTCCAGGGCCCGCCGCAGGTACGTCACCACCAGCGGGTCGCCGTCCCCGGTCATCGGATCGTCCGGGTCCCGCTCACTCGTCCCGCTGGTTGGACCGATCCGGCCGACGGCGACCACCAGCGGGGTCTGCTCGTCCCGGACCACGAGGACATCGTCGCCGGCCCGGGGACGCTCCGACCCGGGCCGCTCGGGAAGGCCGGTCAACTCCAGCAGGTCGTGTTGGATCAGCCGCTCCGCCTCGAACCGCTCAGCCGGGATCACCACGGCCCAGGCGTTGGACGCCGACTCCGGGACGCGCTCGCTCACGACCGGGTCCCGACCCGGTCCGCCGGGGCGTCCCGGGCGACGTGGCAGCCGGCCAGGTGGTCGTCGACCATCCCGGTCGCCTGCATCAGCGCGTACGCCGTGGTCGGGCCGACGAAGCGGAACCCGGCCTTCTTCAGCGCCCGCGCCATCGCCGTGGACTCGACGGTGACGGCCGGCACCTCGGCGAAGCTGGCCGGTCGGGTCGACCGGGCCGGCGGCGCGAAGCTCCAGAGCAGTTTGGCGAGCCCGCCGGGCAGGTCGAGCGCCGCCCGCGCGTTGGCGATCGTCGCCTCGATCTTGGCCCGGTTGCGCACGATGCCGGCGTCGTCGAGCAACCGGCGCACGTCGCCCTCGTCGTACCGGGCGACCGTGGCGATCCGGAAGTCGTCGAAGGCCCGTCGGAACGCCTCCCGCTTGCGCAGGATCGTCAGCCAGGACAGGCCGGACTGGAACGCCTCCAGGCACAGCCGCTCGTAGAGGGCGTCGTCGTCACGTACCGACCGCCCCCACTCGCCATCGTGGTAGGCCACGTAGTCGACGGTGCTGCCCCCCCAGGCGCAACGCGGCAGACCGTCCACGCCCGTTACCAGATCAGTCACCACACCACCGTAGGGCACACCACCGACGACCCTCGGCGACGGCCCGGCTCACGGCAGCCGGCCGTCCTCCACGAGTCGGGCCAGTCGCTTCAGGGCACCGGTGAGGCCGACCTTCGAACCCGGCCAGAGCACCGGCCAGGCCACCCGGCCGACGGGCCCGCCCGGCAGGTGGAACCACTCGTGCCAGACCACCTGGGTCCGGTCCCGGTCCATCTGGGTGCAGCGCAACACACCGGGCCCCCGCAGCAGCGCCCCGGTGTGCACCACGCGCACCTCGTACGGCGCGTCCACCCGGACCACCGTCATCTCGTCCTTCAACACCGCCGGACCGACGCTGGTGACCGCCTCGATCCGGCTCCCCTCGCCACCGTCGCCGGAGACGATCCGGACCCGGGTGAACGGGATCCACTCCCCCTGCCGCTCCCACGCCGTGAAGGCGGCGAACACCCGCTCGGCGGGCGCGTTCACGATGACCGTCGCGGTCACCTCCCCAGCGCCGGGCCGGGCGGCGGTGCGCAGTTCGTCGGCGTCGGCCGGATCGGTCACGCCCGCTCCGACCGGGCGGCGACCTCGGGCGCCACCTTGGAATCGACCTCGGCCGTGGTGACGGGCTCCCCGTCGGCCGAAGTCCCGGACGCGGTCACGGAAGCCGACTCGGCCGAAGTCCCGGACGCGGTCGCGGGAGCCGTGTTCTGGCCGGCGCCGTTCTGGCCGGCGCCGGTCTCCACCGAGTCAGTCTCCACCGAGTCAGTCTCCACCGAGTCGGTCTCCCCGGCGGCGACCGGCTCGGCGGAGCCCTCCGCGGCCGAATCGGCGTTGTCGGCGGACTCGGTGGCGGCGTTGCCGGCCGCTGCCGACCTGGCCTCCTCACGGGCCTGACGCAGCGTGTCGGCGTCCGCGAGACGCCCCTCGCGCAACGCCGTGACCTCCGCCTCCAGGACGCCGATCAACTCGTCCTTGTAGCCGATGTCGTACGCGGCACGGCGCAGCGCCTGATCGACCTGGCCCATCCGGTAGCCGCGGAAGGCGGTGTCGAAACGGACCTCCGTCACGTCGCCCTCCTTCAGCGGACGACTCTCCGGCAGGGGTAAAGCCCGGCCGTCCGGCTCGGCCGGCGCCAGGCCGGGATCACCACCGGTCACCAGTACGGCGACCCCGAACACCACCGTCGCGACGGTCAGTGCCGCCACCAGAATGAGCAAAAGCTGACCCATGGCATCGATCGTGGCATGCCGAGAGGTATCGGGGTAGCCCGCCACACGGCCATCGATGCTCTTGTTGACCCGCCCGGCGGGCCCGCCACCCGCTCCGGATAGCGTCGACGCCGGCCCTGATCAGCGAAGGAGAGCCGGATGGCGGGTTTACTGCGGCTGGGCGGGCGGGCCTTCGGTCCGGACGAACTCGTCGTGATGGCGATCGTCAATCGAACCCCGGATTCTTTTTTCGACCGGGGCGCCACCTTCGACGCCGGGGACGCGCTACGGGCCGTTGAACGGGCCGTAACGGAGGGTGCCGAGATCATCGACATCGGCGGGGTGAAGGCCGGGCCGGGCACGGAGGTCGATCCGACCGAGGAGATCCGGCGTACCGTCGCGACCATCGCCGCGGTCCGGGCCGAGTTCCCGGAGGTGGTGATCTCGATCGACACCTGGCGGGCCGAGGTGGCGGTCGAGGCCGTGGCCGCCGGTGCCGACCTGTTGAACGACACCTGGTCGGGCGCGGACCCGGCGCTGGCCGAGGTGGCCGCCCGGACCGGCGTCGGGCTGGTCTGCTCGCACGCCGGCGGCCTGGCCCCACGGACCCGTCCGCACCGGCCGGCCTTCGCCGACGTGGTGGCCGACGTGGTCGGTACGGTCACCCGGCTCGCCGACCGCGCGGTGGGCCTGGGGGTACGACCGGACGGTCTGCTGATCGACCCGGCGCACGACTTCGGCAAGAACAGCCGGCACTCCCTGGAGATCACCCGGCGACTGACCGAGCTGACCGCCACCGACTGGCCGGTGCTGGTGGCCCTGTCGAACAAGGACTTCATCGGCGAGAGCCTGGACCTGCCGGTCGGCGAGCGGCTGGAGGGGACCCTCGCCGCCACCGCCGTCTCCGCCTGGCTGGGTGCCCGGGTGTTCCGGGCCCACCAGGTCCGTCCGACCCGCCGCGTTCTCGACATGGTCGCCACGATCCGCGGCGACCGCCCACCCAAGGTGTCCCGGCGAGGGCTGGCGTAAGGCAGGCGGGTCCGCCGGGCCGGTGCTCACCTCCGCCAAACCCCGGCTCCGGCTGCGCTCCGGCGGGGTTCGCCGGGCCGGTGCTCACCTCCGCCAAACCCCGGCTCCGGCTGCGCTCCGGCGGGGCCCGCCGGGCCGGTGCTCACCTCCGCCAAACCCCGGCTCCGGCTGCGCTCCGGCGGGATGGGGTCAGGTCCAGCGCAGGACGTCCTTGCGCCAGGCGTACAGGATCCCGAGCGCGAGGACGGCCACGAAGATCCCCATCTCGGTCACCGCACCCGCCCCGAACCCCGGCCGGTCGAAGATCACCGCCCACGGGAACAGGAAGACCGCCTCGACCGCGAACAGCACGTAGAGGTAGGCGAAGACGTAGTAGCGGATCTGCATCTGGGCCCAGTCCTCGCCGACCGGATCGAGGCCGCACTCGTAGCTGGCCCGCTTGCCCGGCGGATCCGCCGGGCTGGCCGGGCGCAGCAGGCGGTTGGCGGCGAAGGCCGCCACGAACACACCCGCGCCGGCGAGCAACACCAGGCCGAGTGTCGCGTACGAACCGAGATAGCCGGCCATGGCCCGGAGCCTACCGCCCTCGGCGACCGCTCGTAACACACCGCTGACGGACGGCGCTCACCCTTCGGATGGCCCGAGTGACGGCGTCACCCTCGAGGTGGCCCGGCGGACGGGTCATCCGGCCGCCCGGCGGAGGCAAGCCGGGACAGCCGGCCCGGAAGGTTTCGGGCCGGCCGGCTCGCCGTTACGAATTCGTTTCGTAGCTCGACTGGTGCCGGGCGGCAAGCAACCGCGAATAATGTGATCCACCTGCTGGTACCCCGGAGGGGCGATGACGCGCGACCACCAACGATCGTGGGCTCCGACCCGCCCGCGGCGGGTCCGCAACCACCCGGCGATCCTCGCCGGCGGTCTCGCCGCGTTGCTGTTCAGTGGGCTCGTGGCCGCCATCGGCGTCGCGGCGCCCGCCACGGCCCAGCCGGGCCGGCCGGCCGCGCTGCTGCTGGACACCGACCCGGCGCCGTCGGAGGAGCCGCCGGCGACCGAACCACCGAGCCCGGATCCGGCGCCCACCGACACACCCCCGACCTCCGAGCCGCCCGCCCCGGACAACCCGCCGACCAGCGCCGCCCCGGCCTCCCCGTCGACGGCACCGACGACGGCGGGGCCGCCGCCGTCCAGTCCGAGCGTCAAGCCACCCCCGCCGCATCTGCCGGACCAGCCGGGGCCGCCGCCGGGTGAGCCACGTCGGGGGATGTCCGTCACCACCACCGACATCACGCTCCCGGAGAGCTACTGGTCGAGTCGGAGCACGACCGCCGACCTGAGCGTGACGATCACGAACACCGGCGAGGTGACCGAGGCGGTGCGGTTGACGTACACCCTGCCGGTCGGGGTGGTCGACGCCGGCACCCGCGGCTGCACGGGTGACCCCCACGCCGGCCGCTGCGCCCCGTGGACGGTCTCGCCGGGCGCCCGGTTCAGCACCCACCTGCGGCTCCGAGTCGACGGCGACGCCTGGCGGAAAATGCCGATCAGCGGATCGGTCCAGGTCAGCGCCACCCGCCCGGACCACCCGACGGCACCGGCGGTGACCGACAGTCAGGGCTTCGCCGTGCTCTTCCCGGCCGGCCCGCCGATCCCCGGAGTGTCGCTGGCGGCCAGCGAGGTCAACTTCGACGTCACCGGCCTGGCCACCACGCTGAACGTTCGGCTGGGTAACACCGGTCGGACGGACGCGGGCGGGATCATCGAGGTGATCCTGCCGGCCGGAGTTTCCGTACCCACCGAGCCGGCGGGTTGCGTGGCCACGGCGACCGACCGCACCCGGTGCGACCTGGGTTCGATCAGCGCCGGTCAGGTCGGTGTGGTGCGACTGCCGGTGGCCGCCACCCCGGAGGCCCAACGTTCGGCGCCGCTGTCCGGAGCGGTGATCGGCACGCTCACCCCCCGCGCGGGCCGGGCCAAGATGATCCAGATGAGTTTCCGGATCATGGCGGTCGCGGCACTCGCCACGGCGACGCAGGCGGAGAGCACCCCGACCGGGTCACAGGGCGCGCTACCCCCGCTGACCCGGGCCAGCGACGGGGAGGGACTGACCGGGGTACGGAAGACAGCGATCGCGTTGATCGTCAGTTCTCTGCTGCTGGTGGTCCTGGCCCTCGTCCTGGCCACCGGTTCCCTGCGCCGCCGCACCGCCGTGGACCCGGCGGCACCCGGGGCTCCGGCACCCGCACCGGGCGAATAGGGGATCCCCGGCGGCTCTCAGCCCGGCGGTGCCGGAGTGATGTGAGTTACCTCTGGGGTCGAAGGGGCCGGAAGACCCCGTTAAGACCGATTAGCCGCGTCCCATCCTGGAGACCTTGCGAACGGATCGGATGCCCACGCGACGTAGGCTCAGGGCATGACAGGACGGTGCGGGCCGGGCGGCCACGCGCGAGTCACCGGTACGCAGGGAGTTCCCGTGACCGGACCCGGAGAAACCACCGATGGGCCCGGCCCATCGGTCGCCCCGGCCCGGCAGGACGTCGAGCAAAGCGAGGTACGACCGTGAACAAGCAGGTCCGTCAGCTGGACCGGGTCGTGATCCGGTTCGCCGGGGACTCTGGCGACGGCATGCAGCTCACCGGTGATCGGTTCACCTCCGAGACAGCGCAGCTGGGCAACGACATCTCGACGCTGCCCAACTTCCCGGCCGAGATCCGGGCACCAGCCGGGACACTGCCCGGGGTGTCGAGCTTCCAGGTCCACTTCGCCGACTATGACATTCTCACCCCGGGTGACGCGCCGAACGTCCTGGTCGCGATGAACCCGGCGGCGCTCAAGGCGAACCTCGCCGACCTGCCGCGCGGCGCGGACATCATCGTCAACACCGACGAGTTCACCCGGCGCAACCTGGCCAAGGTCGGCTACCAGGCCAACCCGCTGGAGGACGGCACGCTGGAGGCCTACGCCCTGCACCCGGTGGCGCTCACCTCGATGACGGTCGGGGCACTCGCCGAACACGACGTGTCCAAGAAGGACGCCGAGCGGGCCAAGAACATGTTCGCGCTCGGCCTGCTCTCCTGGATGTACTCCCGGCCGTACGCCTCGACGCTGCGGTTCCTCGAACGCAAGTTCGCCGCTCGTCCCGAACTGGTGGCGGCCAACGTGGCCGCGTTCAAGGCCGGCTGGAACTTCGGCGAGACCACCGAGGACTTCGCGGTCCGCTACCAGGTGAAGCCGGCCCGGATGAACCCGGGGACGTACCGGAACATCACCGGGAACGCGGCGCTGGCACTCGGGCTGGTCGCCGCCGGCGTGCGGTCCGGACTGCCGCTGTTCCTGGGCGCGTACCCGATCACCCCGGCGTCGGACATCCTGCACGAGCTGAGCAAGCACAAGCGCTTCGGTGTGACGACGATGCAGGCCGAGGACGAGATCGCCGCGATCGGCGCGGCGCTCGGCGCCTCGTACGGCGGGTCCCTCGGGGTCACCACCACCAGCGGCCCCGGGGTGGCGCTGAAGGGCGAGACCATCTCGCTCGCGGTCGCCCTGGAGCTGCCGCTGGTCGTGGTCGACGTGCAGCGGGCCGGACCGTCCACCGGGATGCCCACCAAGACCGAACAGGCCGACCTGAACATGGCGCTGTTCGGCCGGCACGGTGAGGCCCCGGTCGCGGTGATCGCGCCGAGGTCGCCCTCGGACTGCTTCCACGCGGCCATCGAGGCCGCCCGGATCGCGCTCACCTACCGCACTCCGGTGATCCTGCTCTCCGACAACTACGTGGCCAACGGCTCCGAGCCGTGGCTGCTACCCGAGGTGGACTCGCTGCCCGACCTACGGGTCGAGTTCGCCACCGAGCCGAACGGGCCGGACGGGACCTTCCTGCCGTACCTTCGCGACCCGGTCACCCTGGCCCGGCCGTGGGCCATCCCCGGCACGGCGGGACTGGAGCACCGGATCGGTGGCCTGGAGAAGGCCGACAAGACCGGCGACATCTCGTACGACCCGACCAACCATGACTTCATGGTGCGTACCCGGGCGGCCCGGATCGAGGCGATCCCGGTGCCGGACATCGAGGTGGAGGATCCGGACGGTGACGCCCGGGTGCTGGTCCTGGGCTGGGGATCCACGTACGGCCCGATCGGCGCCGCCTGTCGCGGCCTGCGGCAGCGGGGCCTGCCGGTCGCCCAGGCGCACCTGCGACACCTCGCGCCGATGCCGGCCAACCTGGGCGAGGTGCTGCGCCGGTACGAGCGGGTCGTGATCCCGGAGATGAACCTCGGCCAGCTCGCCCACGTCATCCGGGCGCGCTACCTCGTCGATGCGATCGGCTACAACCAGGTCCGTGGCCTGCCGTTCACCGCGGCGGAGCTGGAGACCATGCTGGAAGAATTGGTCAAAAATGTCTGAAGCTAAGAATTCCGGTCGCGACGCGGCAGCCGCACCGGTGGCACTGAAGCTCACGGCCAAGGATTTCAAGTCCGACCAGGAGGTGCGCTGGTGCCCCGGCTGCGGGGACTACGCCATCCTGGCCGCCGTCCAGGGGTTCATGCCCGAGCTGAACATCCCCCGCGAGCGGATCGTCTTCGTCTCGGGAATCGGCTGCTCCTCGCGCTTCCCGTACTACATGAACACGTACGGGATGCACTCGATCCACGGTCGTGCGCCGGCGATCGCCACCGGCCTGTCGACCACCCGTCCCGACCTGTCGGTCTGGGTGGTCACGGGTGACGGTGACGCGCTGTCGATCGGGGGCAACCACCTGATCCACGCGCTGCGCCGGAACGTCAACCTCAAGATCCTGCTGTTCAACAACCGGATCTACGGGCTGACCAAGGGGCAGTACTCGCCCACCTCCGAGGTCGGGAAGATCACCAAGTCCACGCCCGCGGGCTCGGCGGACGCGCCGTTCAACCCGCTCTCGCTGGCGCTGGGCGCGGAGGCCAGCTTCGTGGCCCGGACCATCGACTCGGACCGCAAGCACCTCCAGTCGGTGCTGCGCGCCGCGGCGGAGCACGACGGCTCCGCCTTCGTGGAGATCTACCAGAACTGCAACATCTTCAACGACGGCGCGTTCGAGCCGCTGAAGGATCCGGCCACCCGGGACGACCACCTGATCCGGTTGGAACACGGGCAGCCCATCACGTTCGGCAGCGACGGCCAGTTCTGCGTCGTACACCCGCCCGGCGCGTTCGGCCTGGAGGTCCGGGAGACCGCCTCGGTGGATCCCGCGGACATCGTCGTACACGACGCCACGGTGGCCGAGCCGGCGTACGCGTTCGCGCTGTCCCGACTGCCCGGCTTCGCCCTCCGGAACACCCCCATCGGCGTGTTCCGGAACGTCACGCGGCCGTCGTACGACACGGTGGTCCGCGAGCAGGTCACGGCCGCCAAGGCCAAGGGCAGCGGTACGCCGGAGGAGCAGCTCAGCGCGCTGCTCAACGCCGGCGACACCTGGACGATCCTCTAACGTCCAACCGGTTCCGGGCCCGGCACGGTTTCCAGCGGAAACCCAGCCGGGCCCGCCCGCGCTCTGCCTGACAGCCACCCGAGGGTCTGGCCGGGCCCGCCCACGACGGGATCAAGCCCGACCATCGAGCCTGACCCGCCCGAGGGTCTGGCCGGGCCCGCCCACGACGGGATCAAGCCTGACCGCCCAGAGTGGGCGGGCCC
>NZ_JBTIXF010000042.1:0-58131 GCF_055793945.1 Plantactinospora sp. A48
TCCTCAGGCGGGCTTCGGTGCGGGTGCGGAAGTGGCGGCGGTGGACGTACTCGACCTTGATGGTGGAGAAGGTGGCCTCGGCGACGGCGTTGTCGAAGCACGACCCGACCCGCCCCATGGACTGGCGTACCTTCCACCGGTTGCAGGCTCGGGCGAAGTCGGCCGAGGTGTACTCGCTGCCTCTGTCGCTGTGGAAGATCACCCCGTCGACGTTGCCGCCTCGGGTGACGGCGGCCATGTTCAGCGCGGCGACGACCAGCCCGGCGTCGTGGTGGGCGCCCATCGCGTAGCCGAGGATGCGACGGGAGTACAGGTCGATGACGGTGGCCAGGTAGAGCTTGCCCTCGTCGGTGCGGATCTCGGTCATGTCGCCGCACCAGGCGACATCCGGCGCGGGCGCGGTGAACCTGCGTTTGACCAGGTCCGGCGCGGCCGGACGTGTGCCCTGGCGGGTCAGGTTCCGGCGGCGGCGCCTGGCGCGGGCGGTCAGGCCGGCGTCGGCCATGAGCTGCGCGATCGTGTTGTCCGAGACCTGCCAGCCGGACTCGCGCAGCTCGACGCCGATGCGAGGGCTGCCGTAGGTGCCGCCCGAGTCGTCGAACACCTTCTGGACCGCAGCCGACAATCGGATACGCCGGTCATCGCGGCGAGTGGGCGTCCGGTCCCGCCACTTGTAGAACCACGACTCGGACACCCCCAACGCCCGGCAGGTCACCGCGTGCGGCACGGAATGCTCGGTCCTCTGGGAAGCGATGAAGGCGGCCACGCTCACCGGCCCGTCGCCTCTTTGACCCACAGGACCACGGATCGCTTGAGGACATCACGCTCCATCGCCAGCTCGGCGTTTTCCCGCCGCAACCGGGCCAACTCCGCCCGCTCGTCCTCGGCCAACTGCCCCGCAGCAGCCTCACCGCGAGCCTCGCGGTCCCTCTTCACCCAGTTCGCCAGGGTCCCGCTGTTGATCCCCAGATCGCGGGCGACCTGAGCGATCGACTTACCCGTCTCCCGCACGATGCGCACCGCGCCCGCCCGGAACTCCGGATCGAACTGCCGTCTCGTCTCAGCCATGAACCTCTATCCCTCAAGCTCTGGCCTCCACGCTACGAGGGGAAGGGCAACCCGACCCGCCCCATGGACTGGCGTACCTTCCACCGGTTGCAGGCTCGGGCGAAGTCGGCCGAGGTGTACTCGCTGCCTCTGTCGCTGTGGAAGATCACCCCGTCGACGTTGCCGCCTCGGGTGACGGCGGCCATGTTCAGCGCGGCGACGACCAGCCCGGCGTCGTGGTGGGCGCCCATCGCGTAGCCGAGGATGCGACGGGAGTACAGGTCGATGACGGTGGCCAGGTAGAGCTTGCCCTCGTCGGTGCGGATCTCGGTCATGTCGCCGCACCAGGCGACATCCGGCGCGGGCGCGGTGAACCTGCGTTTGACCAGGTCCGGCGCGGCCGGACGTGTGCCCTGGCGGGTCAGGTTCCGGCGGCGGCGCCTGGCGCGGGCGGTCAGGCCGGCGTCGGCCATGAGCTGCGCGATCGTGTTGTCCGAGACCTGCCAGCCGGACTCGCGCAGCTCGACGCCGATGCGAGGGCTGCCGTAGGTGCCGCCCGAGTCGTCGAACACCTTCTGGACCGCAGCCGACAATCGGATACGCCGGTCATCGCGGCGAGTGGGCGTCCGGTCCCGCCACTTGTAGAACCACGACTCGGACACCCCCAACGCCCGGCAGGTCACCGCGTGCGGCACGGAATGCTCGGTCCTCTGGGAAGCGATGAAGGCGGCCACGCTCACCGGCCCGTCGCCTCTTTGACCCACAGGACCACGGATCGCTTGAGGACATCACGCTCCATCGCCAGCTCGGCGTTTTCCCGCCGCAACCGGGCCAACTCCGCCCGCTCGTCCTCGGCCAACTGCCCCGCAGCAGCCTCACCGCGAGCCTCGCGGTCCCTCTTCACCCAGTTCGCCAGGGTCCCGCTGTTGATCCCCAGATCGCGGGCGACCTGAGCGATCGACTTACCCGTCTCCCGCACGATGCGCACCGCGCCCGCCCGGAACTCCGGATCGAACTGCCGTCTCGTCTCAGCCATGAACCTCTATCCCTCAAGCTCTGGCCTCCACGCTACGAGGGGAAGGGCAAATGCTCTGCCAGTTGAGCTAACGACCCAGGCATGGATCATCCCACCGACCGAGCCCATGCGGCTAGGGACTATCGGCACCGCCGAACCCGCGAAGGGAAAGACACGGCCCGCGCCACCGAGGCTACGCTCGCTGGCGCGCCCAACCGAGCGGATCTCAGCAGCATTACGGATGGTCGTCGTATGACCCGACTTGGCTCATTTAGTGCGTGCCGTGGATGAGGTTGAGTGCGGTTTGGAGTTCGGCGGGTAGGGGGTCGGCTGCGGTGATGCTGTGGTCGCCGGCCTGGATGGTGATCGTTCGGTAGCGGCGGGTGGTGGTGACGAAGCGTTTGATGGTCCAGCCGGTGGTGGTTTCGATCCAGCGGGACACGGCCAGGGCTGCGAACACGATGGTCAGGTGGGCTTCGATCGATTCGCGGGTGTGGTGGTAGATCGGCCGGGCGGCCAGATCGGTCTTGCTCATCCGGAAGGACTTCTCGACCTGGAGCAGTCGGCTGTAGGCGCTGATGACCTGTGGTGGGTCGGGGTTCGGGAGGTTGGTGATGTAGCCCTTGATCCCGGCCAGGGAACGGTTTTTGGCTTCCAGGCTCCGGTTGATGCTTTTGGTCGCGCCGGTCAGGCGCACGTACCGGTTCCGCTTGACCGCTGTTTTGCCGGCGACGGCGTTCTCGGCCTTGGCGACCTGGGTGTCGATACCGCGTAGGGTGCGTCGGGCCCGGTCAGCGCGGTACTGGTAGAAGATGGTGTGGTCGCGGCGTTTGTCACCGGGGCCGGCGGGCCAGGGTTGGATGAATACGTGCCCGTCGGGGACCCTGTGTCGGGGTGGGCGTCGCGCCAGGTCTGGACGACGTAGGGCACGTCGGGGACGCGGGCGCCGAGGATGAATGACAGTCCAGCTTGTTCGATCGCGCGTTTGTTCGCCTCGGACACCATCCCTGCGTCGGCGATGACGGTGACGTCGGACAGGCGGTGTGCGTCGAGGAAGGCCCGTAGGACCGGCAGCATGGTGGTGGTCTCGGCCCGGTTGCCCTCGAACGCGTGGACCATCAGCGGGAACCCCGACCCGCCGGTGAGCAGTCCGACGGTGATCTGCGGTTCGAGACGCCGCTCCTTGCTGAAGCCGGGCTCGCGGAACCCGTCGCCTTCGTCGGTCTCGAAGTACAGCGTGGTGACGTCGTAGAGCAGGAACGTCGCCGGCCCTAACCTGACGTGCGCAGCGCAGGCGCGTGCCAGCCTTGCCCGCCATGGACCACCGGCCGGATCACAGGTCGGCTCAGCGTCGTCGGCGACCGATACGCCCTCGGTCCTCTCGCCAGCGGCGGAAGCCTTGCCGCCCGTGGCATACAGCCGCAGCCGCCGCTTGATCGTCGCGTACGACGGCGCCCACGCGCCGGCCTCGTCCAACACCCGCACGGAGTCGAGTTTGCTGGTCGGCTCGATGATCCTGGCCAGGACCAACGCCTTGAACACAGCGTCCTGCTCGGCCGCCACAGCAAACCCCAAGGCGTCGTACCCACGACCCAACGCGTCCAACAGATGCCCGGCACGAGTGGACGTGATCGGCAACGGGCAGCCCCCGTTGGCCGGGCTGTCTGGCAGGCGCAGGTCCAACTCGCCCTGCCCCGCGGACAGCCGCTGCCGGGCCACCGCCTCGAGTAGTTCCAGGTCCGCGTCGGTGTGCGCGGACCCGATGTGCTCGATATCCCGCGATCCCCGACGCTGGGAGTGCACGATCTGCACCGCCCGCGCCCCGGACGCCGTCTTCACCGTCCGCACGTACGCCACAGCCGACACGATAGAACCCGACCCGTTTAGTGCGTGCCTCCCGACGCAACACCCCAGGTCACAGCCCCACAGACCCCAAAATCAGCAAACCGTGAGCCAAGTCGGGTTTCACAACAGGGTGGAGGCATGCAGCAGCGCCCTGAACCCCCACGATGGGCCCTCATGATGTCCCTGCCGTCAAGGGAGGTCTCACCGCCCTGACGGATAGCAGCGGACGCCGCCCGCTGCCATCCGTCGCCGTCGGTTTAGGTCCCTGTAGTGGCGATTAACAGCGGCAAGTCGCGCGCGGCGGCGACGTCTGCGAGACCTGGGTAGAGGTTCTCCTCAAGCGCGTCGACCGCCGACGTCCACGAGTCAAGATCCTCGCGGGACGGCACTGGATCCGGATTGCGGCCGTGAAGAATCTCGCAGATCGCCCCGTATGCCTCCAGCGCTCCCGCAATCACCCGCATGCGTCTGACCTGGGCTCCGGGCGACAGCCCGGGCTCGCCGATGCTGAGGTATAGCCGCCGTTCGATCATGGATATGTCTGGCTTCACGGCTATCACGCTCCGGGGCAGCTTGGCCGCTGCGCGTTCGATGCGGACACGGAGCACCAGCGCTGCCAGCGGCGCTTTCTCGGCTCTGCTCCCAGGCCACCCCTGATAAGCGGCTTGGAGATCCGTTATCTGCACGTCCGGGTAGGTGGCCATTTTCAGCTACCGATCTTTTGGACGGCTTTGATGATCTTCCGGGTTTGGCGCACCCAAAGCTGGGGTTCTCCGTCCGGGGCGCGGCCATGCGCGGCGCCGTTGAGCGCATGCACTGTCGGCGCAAAGCTGCTGATGTCGATGACCTGTAGGCCGGCGCGACGGGCGTAGTTGTTGAGCAGCGCCAGCTGATCGAGAGTCTTTCGCGCCTTCCGTAGTTCGGCGACGACTGTGGCCTCCGGCGAACCGATTCGTCGCCCCAGCATCTCGATCTGAGCGACTACTTCGGCGTCCACGGCCTGACGGCACATGGTCAAGGTCATCGCAGTGACGGCCTCCGGAGTTCCGATGGGCGACTCCTTCTCCGCGCCGAGGATCCGCTGGATTTCGTCTAGTCGCTGGATTCCAGGGCTGGCCACATGTCTCACCCGGACCTGCGGCCGGCCATCACCATGTCGGTCCATCCGGATGTGCGTCGGCATGGCGCCCAAGCCGCGAAGCTCGCGCCAAAGACGGTCGTCGTGGGTGAACACAACGACCTGGAAGCGCTCGGCAAGGGTGATCAGGTGCTGGGCCAGATACCGCACACGCCAGGTATCGAACGCGTGGATCGGGTCGTCAAGCATGAGGAATCCGAACGGGCTCTCCGACTGCGTAGCCCGGGGCAGGTACGTGGCCAGTGAGAGCGCGTTGCGTTGTCCGGTGCTCAAGACCGCGGAGCTGTTCTTGCCGGTCGGCAGCGCAACATCACCGTCAGCAAGGTCCAATGACACGCTCCGCCGGAGCTTCGTACCGCCGGTCAGCGCGATGCCGGTCAGTTTGAGGTCCGCGTCGGGGTTGAGCACCGACCACAACTCCATCACCTCCTTCCCAATAGGCGCGAAAATGTCCTCACGCGCGGTCCGGATCCATCGATCGACCCTCCGGTCCAACCGCTCGGCCACAGCAAGCCGCATCAGCGCCGGCCGTTCTCGGGCATGGACGTCCATCCACGCCCCAATGTGCGCACGGACCGTAGCTTGGGCGGAGATGACGTCGTCACGCCGGGCGAGAAGTCCGTCTCGAACCTTCCCGTACCAGGCGGCCAAGTCAGCGCTCTCGTCCAGCGCATCCGTCAGCGACGCCACGGACGGCGTGACAGTGGCGAATTCGGTGGCCATGCGAACGAGCCGGTCCCACTGCCTTATCCGGAGTTCGGTAGCCGGATCTTCCATCTCGCTAAGCGTCCGGCGCAGGGAGTCCGTCAACATGGCCGGAAAACATCCGCCGAGGTCCCGCAGCGCCCCTTCTGCCGCAGTGGTCGCGGCACGGAGGCCCCGGGTGGCCGTCCTCAGCCGGTCGGCTTCTTCGGTGGCTAGGCGAACCCACTCATGCCCCGCTGTCTGGCATACCGGACACACATCCCGATGACGGAGGTCGTCTAGACGCGCATCGCCAGTGACGAGGGCCCTCTGGAGCACGCCGAGGAGGGTGCTCGCCCCGGCCGCATCCGTACGGCCGGCGTCACTTAGCCGGACGAGGGCCCCGACCGCCCGGTCTCGAAGCCCGTCATCCACAGCCCAGTTGTCGGGCAAACCAAGTGGCGGTGGCGCCGTCGCCGGCAGGGTCTCGGCTAGCGCAACGATTCGTGCCTTCGTCTCATCATCCGGGAACGCTCCGTAGTCACGCAACATCATGGCCAGTTCCGCCTGACCGACCTTGACGATGCCGTTCAGCGCGCTCGCGTGCGCGGCCTCCACCGCTCGCCGAGCGGCCGTACCCTTCTCCCGATCAGCCTTGAGAATGGCTTGCAGTTCTTCCAGCGCGGTCAGCTCTAGCGCATCTTTCAGGAACGCATGGAGATTGCTCGGATCCTGAATAACCTGGGACATCTCCGGATACAGCAGCACCGGCATGTACCGTTCGAATGCCTCCGTCCATTCGCTGGGTGGCGTGCTGAGGCCACCGCCAACGTCCCGCCATCGGACGACTTCGTCCGCCCCGCAAACAATCTCTATTTCTCGACGTCCGTTACTGAGCGTGACAACGATGTCGCGATCTGGATAATGAACATTTCTCGCTAGTACTTGATAAGACCGCTTAGTTCCGCCACTGAGAGTGTGCCGGACGCCGTCAGCGATACTCGTCTTCCCCGTGCTGTTGCGGGCAGTGACGACGGTGAGGCCTGCGGTCGGACTCAGATCTAGGTCGACGGCTTCCTCGCCAACTCCGATGTGACCGCGCACGTGCACGCTTCTGACGTACCAGGGCCCGTCTGCGGTGGTGACGCTCGTCGTCGCATCCGGGTTCTTCGCTCGGATCAGTTCCAGGAGTAGATCCCGCGTGTCGGGCTCAAGACCCGCTGCTGCGACGGCGATGTCACCCCAGGTGAGCAGGACACGTTGCGGAGAGTGTTCGGCGACCACGAAGATCCCTTCAAGTCTGCTGGCCGTGGACAGTCGCCGCGTTTGCCTCGTGCCTGACAACAACGGATGGAGTGGGCCTACAACCGACCCAGCAGCGAGCCGCACAACATATCGCAACCACCACCTCACACCAAACACATTCAATGACGAGTTATCGGGACTCTTTGTACTGGTGTTCTAAATAGCAGGTCAGCGAGCCAAGGTGAGACTAAAACACATTGGCGACTCACCGCAAAAGGTTCGAACATCTGTAGCACCAGCCATTCGCAACCATGATCGTTATTGTCAACGACCTCAGCTGGACGCGAGATCGACCGAGAAGGTTGAGGACACAATTGGCAGGAACATTGGACAGGTCGCCGCTCTTATGCCAGTCTTCAGGGCTCCTGACATCGCCGCTCGCCGGCCAGGCGACGATCACCCGTTCCATGAACGATCGCCAGCGAGGACGACCCGATGCGACGTCCACCAAGGCGACACCAGTCCGCCGCTGGCCAGATCGGTCCAACGGCTCCCGAGCACCCACCGAAGCACCGGGCCGCCGCCGAAACACGAAAAAGGCCCCGACCGGCAGAGAACTGCCAGATCAGGGCCTTGCTCGTTGGTGCGCCGCCAGGGACTCGAACCCCGAACCCGCGGATTAAGAGTCCGCTGCTCTGCCAGTTGAGCTAGCGGCGCTCGCTGACAACGGGGGAAACCCTAGCACGCCGTCGGGAGCGGTTTCCAACCAGATCGACGAGCCGGGTCGCCACCTCCGGGACCGGTCCCGGACCGGCCCAAACAGCCCATCCGGGACGACTCACCCCGAGCATCAACGGCGACTGCCGGGCCGTCGACGGGTCCAACGTGCCACCGGTACGGGCCACTCCGCCTACCCGGCCATCCGACGGCCTCTCCAAGCAGGTGAATTATGTTGAATATTCTCCGCGATAGTCGCTTTTGCGGCGTGGCTCCGCTCACCGCTCGGATCCGGGAGGGCCGCTCGCGCGTCTGTGGGGCACGATGGACGCCGGGGACCAGGACTGTGAGGGGATCAATGCGAGTGACCGGGGACCGGATCCGATGGGTGGGGGCGACACGATCGCGGGCGCTGGCAGCGGTGATCCTCGCCACGATATTGGCGTTGACCGCCGGCTGTTCGGACAAGGGCGGCGGCCCGTCGTGGCAGGGCGGTGGCCAGGTCGGCGATTCGAAGCCCAAGGCCAGCGTGACGATCAGCGCACCGGCGACGGACGCGAAGGATGTTCCGGCCGCCACCGCGATCGCCTTCGAGGCCAAGGACGCCACCAAGAGCACGGTCGAGCTGAAGGACGCCGCCGGCAAGGCCGTTGAGGGCGCGCTGAGCGCCGACGGCAAGAGTTGGCTGCCGGACGGCGCGTTGCAGTACGGCACCGCGTACACGGCGACGGTGAGCGCGACCGGCGACGACGGCAAGGTCGCGACGGCGACCAGCAGCTTCACCACGATGGCCAAGCCGGCCAACCAGGTACGGGTGACCAGCTTCATCGGCGACAACCAGGTCGTCGGCGTCGGCATGCCGCTGATCGTGAAGTTCGGTCGGGCCATCCCGGAGAACGTCCGGGCCGACGTGCAGCGCCGGATGACGGTGCGGACCACGCCGGCCCAGGAGGGCGCCTGGCGGTGGATCAGCCCGACCGAGGTGCACTTCCGGCCCAGGGAGTTCTGGAAGGCCAACACCCGGCTGGAGTACAAGATCCAGGTGGGTGGCCTGCCGATGGGCGCCGGCTGGTACGGCAAGTCGGACCTGACCATCGACGCCAAGGTCGGCCCGTCGTTCGTGATGACCGTCGACAACAGGACCAAGCGGATGACGGTCACCAAGGACGGCAAGGCGATCAAGACCATCCTGGTGAGCCTCGGCAAGAAGAGCACCCCGTCGTCCAGCGGCACCATGCTGGTGATGGAGAAGTTCCGGCACACCGTCTTCGACACCACCACCGAGCTGGGTCCGGATGACGGCTACCGCACCGACATCGACTTCGCCCAGCGGATCACGTACGGCGGGGAGTTCATCCACGCCGCGCCCTGGTCGGAGGGCAAGCAGGGCTCGGTCAACGTGTCACACGGTTGCGTGAACGTCTCGATGGCCGACGGCGGCTGGCTGTTCGGCCAGACCCGGATCGGCGACCCGATCACCGTGAAGGGCACCGAGCGTCAGTTGCAGAACGGCAACGGCTGGACCGACTGGAACCTCGACTGGGACGACTACGTCAAGGGCAGCGCGATCCCGTACCAGCCGGGGCAGACCACCAGCACGGCGCCGGGCGAGTAACGGGAGCGGACGACCGCCCCCGACATGGCCCCTACAGCACTCAGGCCCCCTCCGACGGAGGGGGCCTGAGTGGTAGTGGAGAAAATCCACTGATGGGGTGACTGATGGGATTTGAACCCACGACACCCGGGACCACAACCCGGTGCTCTGCCAACTGAGCTACAGCCACCATGTCGCCGCGCCGCGCGGCAGCGCCGGACGGGACGTACGAATGATAGCCGTATCCCCCGCCGCCGCGTCGAGCGGGTTCCCCCGACGGCGTCGCCGGCTCAGAGTTCCGCGGCGATCGCCTTGGCGCTGCTGACGTCCGGCCCCGGCAGGGGTACGAAGATCGTCCGGCGGTAGTACTCCAGTTCCCGGATGCTCTCCCGGATGTCCGCCAGGGCCCGGTGCGCGAGTCCCTTGGCCGGCTGCCCGAAGTACACCCGGGGGTACCAACGGCGGCACAACTCCTTTATCGACGAGACGTCGATCATGCGGTAGTGCAGGTGCGCGTCGAGTCGCCGCATGTCCCGGGCCAGGAAGCCCCGGTCGGTGGCGATCGAGTTCCCGCACAGCGGGGCCGTGCGCGGATCCTTCACGTGGCTGGTCACGTACTCCAGCACCATGTCCTCGGCCTCTTCGAGGGTGACGGTCGAGCGCCGCGCCTCCTCGGTGAGCCCGGACTTCTCGTGCATAGTCCGCACGATCTCGGGCATGGCGCCGAGCGCGTGCTCATCCGCGTGGATCACCACGTCCACGCCGTCGCCCAGCACGTTGAGATCCCGGTCGGTGACCAGTGCCGCGACCTCGATCAGTTTGTCCGTCCCGAGGTCGAGGCCGGTCATCTCACAGTCGACCCAGACAAGGAGATCAGCCACCGACACAGCGTACGCGCCGCCAGACGGTACGCGCCTCGGCACGGCGGCCGGTGCCGCCCGCTAGGGTTTCTCCGTGCCCGCCGAACCCGCCGCATCCCCGCCCCGTCCCCAGGTCGGTAGGGGCGGCGCACGCACCGGGGGCCTCATCGCCACCGTCGCGCTCTTCCTCGCGGTCCCCCTGCTGTACCTGCTCGGCACGCCGCACAGCTTCTACGACCTCAAGATCTACATCAGCGCCATGCGCTGGTGGGCGGACGGGCACCCGCTCTACGACTACGCGCAGCCGGACTTCCTCCAGGGACACCTCTACTTCACCTATCCGCCCCTGACCGCGCTGCTGCTGCGGCCGTTCGCCGCCGTACCGGGCGGTCACGCGCTGGGGATCACCATTGTGATCTTCACGATCCTCACCGTCGCCGCCGTCGTGCTGACCACCTGGTGGCTGGTGGCGCCGATCGCCGACCGGCGCGGCTGGTCCCGCTGGCTGGCCGCCGGCATCGCGGTCCCGCTGGTGTTCGCCGTCGAGAGCACCCGTGAAACGATCACCTTCGGCCAGATCAACATGCTGCTCGTGGTGCTCATCCTGGCCGACCTGCTGATCGTCGTACCCCGGCATTCGCGCTGGGCCGGCGTGGGGATCGGGCTGGCGACGGCCCTCAAGCTCTACCCGGGCATCTTCATCGTCTACCTGCTGGCCACCCGGCGGTGGCGGGCGGCGGCCACCGCCAGCGCCACGGCGGCCGGAGTCACGCTGCTGGTCGCGGCGGTCACCCCGGGCGACTCGTGGCGGTTCTGGACCCACGAGCTGTGGAACGCCGACCGGGTCGGCAGCCGGCCGGACTACACGGGCAACCAGTCGCTGTACGGGCTGCTGTGGCGGTTGACCGTGCCGGACCGCCCCGACCGGCCACTCTGGCTGGCCCTGGTCCTCGTGATCGCCGCGCTCGGGCTGTGGCGGGCCGCCCGCGCCGCCCGCGCCGGCGACGAACTGACCGGGCTCACCCTCACCGGGCTGGTCGGGGCGCTGGCCAGCCCGATCACCTGGACGCACCACGTCTACTGGTTCATCCCGGCCGTCGTGGTGCTGGTCGACGCCGGGCTCGGCCAACGGGACGGGCGGACCGCCGGTCCGGACGGGCCGACGTCCGCGCCGCGCCGCCGGCGTCGCGGGTGGCTGGTCTTCGCCCTGCTCGTGTACGCCGGCAGCGTCTACGGGGTGGTGTCCTTCCACGACTGGGGCATCCGGCTGGACCGCACCGACGATCCCGCGGCCTTCCTGCTGCGCAACCTGTACGTGGTGCTGGCGCTGCTGCTGATCGCGGTGCTGCCGGCCCGCCGTCGACCAACCCCGGCCACCGCGGCCATCGCCGCCACCGCGACCACCCCGGCCACCGCGACCACCCCGGCCACCGCGGACGAGCCGGCCACCGCGGACGAGCCGGAAGGCAGGGCCGAGCCGGGTGTTCTGGCCGAACCAGGTGATGAGACCGAGCCGAGCGCCGGGGCCGACCGTGACACCGGGGCCGACCGTGACACCGGGGCCGACCGGGACGCCGGGTTCCTGCGCGCCGACCACCCCCGGTAAATCTCGTTCCTATCCGAGATCCTGTTCCTATCCGAGATCTTGGAGTTCTCTTACCCCCGGCGGGGTAGCAGAATTCCAAGATCTCGGTGGCTGGCTGGACCCGACCGGCGGGCCAGGCTGGGAGGGCCGGACGGCGGGCCAGGCCGACCGGCCGGCCGGCCGAGCCAGGCAGGGGCGGCCGAGTCAGGCAGGGGCGGTCGGCCGGCCGAGTCAGGCAGGGGGGCCACACCGGCCGGGTCAGGCTGGGAGGGCCGAATGGTGGGTCAGGCTGGGGGGGCCGAACGGCGGGTGCGCAGGAAGGCCAGCCCGCCGAGGATCAGCCCGGCCAGACCCACCACCAGGCCGGCCACCCCGAAGCCCAGCGCCGTCCCGGCGCCGTCGTCAGCGCCGTCGGCGTCGGATGCGTCGGACGCGGTCGTCGTACCGGCGGAGGTCACCGGCGCGCCCGACGCCGGGCCGTCGGTGGGTTCGGCCGACGCGGCGGTCAGGGTCAGCACCGGGGCCGGGTCCTCCGGCTCGTCGGCGCCGGCCTGTGGCTCCTCGATCCACCGTGCCACGGTCCCGTCCGAGTACGTCTGGAGCACCTTGAAGACCATTTTGTCGGCCTGCGGCAGCGGCCCCAGGGAGACCGGGAACTCCTGGAACTGACCGGGCTTGACGGCGGCGTCCCCGGTGGCGGTCCAGGTGATCGTCGCGGGCGCCTCGGTGACCTGGCTACCGTGCAGCTCCACCGGCTTGTCGAGCTTTCGCTTCTCCACCAGCACGGTCCAGCCGGCCACCGGCATCGTGGAGACCGAACCGACCGGCGCGTTCTCCGGCAGCGTCACCTGCACCTTGGTGGTGGAGGCCTTGTCGCTCTCGTTCGGCACCCGGAACGCGACCCGGGCGTACCCGCCCTGGACCGCCTCGTTCGGGTTGACCGTGACGTGCGCGGCGGCCGGTGCGGCCAGGCCGAGCACGCCGAGTGCGGCGGTGCCGACGGTGAGGACGGCGGCCACCAGGCCGCGACGCCGGTATCGGGACATTGAGAAGGTCCTTTCTAGCGGATCGGCACGGTGGCGGTCACCGATGCCTGGTCGATCTCGGAGATCCGCAGCGTGAAGCGCAACTGCCAGGAGCCGGCCGTGGGCGTGCTGATCTCTCCGGAAGCGTGGTTGTCGGTGATCGGCAGCAGCGGGATGCTGATCGGATCCACCCCGCGTTCGGGCAGGGCCGCCGTCGCCTTCCACTCCAGAACCCGTAGCGGCTGGTTGCCCGGGGTGTACGCGTACAGGTGCAGCGTGTTGTTTCCGGTCCGGGCCGGTTCGATCTCCACCTGCAACGAGTAGAGCGAGCTGGTCAGGTTGGCCGAGTAGTACGTCGGCGCGCCCGGGGTGCCGCCACCGGCCGCCGTGCGGGCCGGGGTCTGCTGCACCAGGGTGGCCGAGAGGGCCAGCACCACGGCCAGCACGGCGATCTCCAGCCAGACCAACCGGCGCAGTCCGGTCGCCACCTGGCGCCGCACGGCCCGCCGGGAGAAGGCGGCCACCCCGAGCACCAGCCCGAGCAGTCCGATCTTGACGAGCAGCAGCCGGCCGTACCCGGTGTCGACCAGCGCCGCCGGGGTGCCGACCTCGATCAACGCCTGGACCGTCCCGGCCAGCACCAGCGCGGTGACCGCGAGCGCGGCCCACCGGGACCAGATGGGCAGGATCGCCCCCAGCTCCTCGTCGGTGGCCCGGGGCAGCAGGAACCCGGCCAGCATCACCAGGCCGCCCAGCCACACCGACATGCTGGCCAGGTGAACCACGTCCATCACCACCGAGACCACCGGCACCGGGGAGGCCGCCGGGTGACCGGCGACCGCCCAGGTGCCCAACCCGGCGACCGCGAGGACGCCCAGCAGGACCAGATCGGTCCGGCCGGCCTGACCGGACAGCACCGGCCGCAGCAGGATCAGGGCCGCCACCAGTACGCCCAACCGGACCAGCAGCGCCGCCCCGAAGGTGCTGCCCAGGACGTCGCCGAGCTGGCTCGCGCGCACGTCGAACAGCCCACCGCCCGCGCTGTACGGCACCTGGAGCCACAGCCCGGCCACGGTGGCCAGCGCCACCAACCCGACACCGGTGTACGCCACCCGGGCCGGCCCGCGCCGGGACAGCCGGCGCGGCCACAGCAGGGACACCACCAGGAGCGAACCGATCAGCAGCGCCAGACCCGCGTACCCGACGTACTTGGCGACCTTGACGGCGGTGGACACCACCGGGTCGACCCGGCTGGTGCCCTGGCTGTCGACGGGCGGCGTCGAGGGTGCCCCCACCGAGTACGTGTAGCCGCCCGCCACCGGGTGGGTGTCGGCCGAGATCACCCGGTAGGTCACCAGGTAGGTGCCGTTGGGCCCGGACGGGTCGACCTTGATGGTCAGCACACCGCCGGACACGGTGGGCTCGCCCCGGTCCACCCGGCTGCCGTCCGGCCCGATCACCCGGACCCGGTCCGGCACCCGCCGCACGCTCTCGCTGAAGGTGAGCACCACCTCGCTCGGGGCGCTGGCGACGACGGCGCCGTTCGACGGGCTGCTGCTGACCAGGACGGCGTGCGCGCTGGCCGGCGACGCCGGCCCGAGCAGCGCCAGCAGCGCCGTCACCAGTAGACCGACGGCCGCGGCGACCCGCGCCGCCCGGGAATGCTTCGCAGGGGTCATGCCGGACATGTTCGCTGATCACGCTCGGGTCGGCGAACCGCGGGAGGCCACCCCTGGCGCACCGACCGGACCCGCCCGGCCCTGGCGGCGCCGGACACCGCGCCGGCGGCGCCGCTCCGCCCAGAGGCTGTGGTCACGCACCGGTAGTCGGCGGTGCCGGCCGGAAAGTTCCCGGCCACCGCGACCGGCGCCCGCCGAACCGGCAACCGGCCGATCCACCGGAGGCCGACGCCACCGCCACCCCGAACCCCGACCATCGGAAGCCGGCGCCGTCCCGAACCCGGGCCATCGGTCGGTTCGTCGGCAGCCCGAACCCGGATGAGCGGCGGGTTCCGGCCGGGAACCGGACGACAAGGGCCGAACGGTCCAGCTTCGGCCAGGTGGCCCGCGTACCCTCTGTTGACGTGATCCCCGCCGACGAACCCGACAGCGCCCACGACCCGGACCCGGCGCTGGCCGCCGGGACGCCACCCGGCCCGGACGCGGTGACCGGCTGGGCGCTGGCCGCCCGCGCCGGTGACCCGGCCGCCCAGGCGGCCTTCGTCCGGGCCACCCAGGTGGAGGTCTGGCGGTTCGCCGCCGCGCTGGTCGACCCCGGCAGCGCCGACGACCTGACCCAGGAGACCTACCTGCGGGCGTTCCGGGCGCTGCCGAGTTTCGCCGGCCGGTCCAGCGCGCGCACCTGGCTGCTCGGGATCGCCCGCCGGGCCTGCGCCGACCACCTGCGCACGGTCGTCCGCCGGCGCCGGTTGGACGCCCGGCTGACCGCGCAGGCCCGCACCCAGACACCGCACCCCGACCCGGCCGGCCAACTCGGCGCCGCCGACCTGCTCCGGCGCCTCCCGCCCGACCGGCGGGAGGCGTTCGTGCTCACCCAGGTGCTCGGCCTGTCCTACGCCGAGGCCGCCGAGGTCGAGGGGGTACCCGTGGGCACCATCCGGTCCCGGGTGGCCCGGGCCCGCGCCGACCTGGTGGACGCCGTCGGCCAGGCGATGGCGAACTGACCTCATGAACCGGAACCCGCACCCCGATCGGAACGACTAACCACCGTGACTGCCTCGACCGCTCCCCCCGCCCGCTGGCCGGTGGTCCGTCCCTGGCTGGGCACCCTGGTCCGGCTGGGACTCGCCGCCGTCTGGCTCGTCGCCGGCGCCAGCAAGGTCGGTGACCTGGCCGCCTCCGGCCGCGCCGTCAACGCGTACCGCCTGCTGCCGTACGACGTCGCCACCGTGATCGGCGCGGCGCTGCCGTTCGTGGAACTCGCCCTCGGGGTGCTGCTGCTGGTCGGCCTGGCCACCCGGCTCGCCGCCGGGGTGGCCACGGCGCTGCTGGCGGTCTTCATCGCCGGCATCGCCTCGGCGTGGTCCCGTGGCCTGTCCATCGACTGCGGCTGCTTCGGCAGCGGCGGGCAGCTCGGTGCGGGCCAGCACCCGACATACGGACCGGAGATCCTGCGGGACATCGGGTTCGTCATCCTCGCCGGCTTCCTGCTGATCTGGCCGCGTACCGCGGTGTCGGTGGACGGTTGGCTGGCGCACGACACCGGTACGGAGGAGATCGATGAGTAGTCGCAAGGACCAGAAGAGTTCGGCCCGGGTGGTCCGCGAGCAACTGGCCCGGGAGCGACGCCGGAAGCGCACCCTGTGGACCTCCATCGCCGCCGTGGCGGTCCTGGTGATCGCCGGCCTGATCGGGTACGGCGTCTGGGCGAGCCAGCGGCCGACCGACACCACCGCGCCGTCCGGCACCGTGGCCGACGGCACCGCGGTGGCGCTCGGCTCCGGCCCGGTGACCATCGACATCTACGAGGACTTCCAGTGCCCGGTCTGCAAGCAGTTCGAGCAGCAGTCCGGGGCCACCATCGACCAGTTGGTGGCTGACAACAAGGTGAAGGTGCAGTACCACCCGATCGCCATCCTGGACCGGTTCTCCTCCACCAACTACTCGACCCGGTCGGCCGCCGCGGCCGGCTGCGCGGCGCCGACCGGCAAGTTCCGGGACTACGCGAAGGCGCTGTTCGCGCAGCAACCGGCCGAGGGCAGCGCCGGGCTGACCAACGACCAGCTCGTGGACATCGGCACCCAGGCCGGGATCAGCGGCGGGGACTTCGCCAGCTGCGTACGGGACCAGCGGTTCAAGGGTTGGACCCAGAGCACCACCGAGGCGGCCACCAAGTCTGGGGTGAACGGCACGCCCACGGTGCTGGTGAACGGCACCAAGATCGACACACCGACCCCGGACAACATCACCGCCGCCGTGCAGGCGGCCGCGAAGTAAGGGTGTGGGGTTGGGGTTGGGGGCCGGACGACCCGCTCTGGGCGGTCAGGCTTGATCCCGACGCGGGTCGCCCGGCCCCAACCCTTCGCTGGGTGGCCCGCTCTGGGCGGTCAGGTCTGGTCCCGACGCGGGTCGCCCGGCCCAACCCTGCTCCGGGCGGCTCGCTCTGGGCGGGCAGGTTGGCACTCGGGTGGCGGGGCGGCTGGCGCGGGTGGGGTGAGCGGAACGGGGCTACGCTGAGGACGTGACTTCCCGCGTCCCGGTCCTGCTGTCCAGCTCCTCGGTCTTCCCGGAGCCGACCGCGGCGGCGTTCGAGCTGGCCGCCCGGCTCGGCTACGACGGCGTCGAGGTGATGGTCTGGACCGACGCGGTCAGCCAGGACGCCGGAGCCCTGCGAGGCCTGGCCGAGCACTACGGGGTGCCCGTGCTGTCGGTCCACGCGCCGTGCCTGCTGGTGACCCAGCGGGTGTGGAGTTCCGATCCGTGGGAGCGGCTCCGCCGCGCGGCCGGGCTGGCCGAGAGCCTGTCGGCGCCCACGGTGGTGGTGCATCCGCCGTTCACCTGGCAGCGTGACTACGCGCGTACCTTCGCCGACGGGTTGACCCGGCTGGAAGGTGCGCACCCTGACCTGAGCTTCGCCGTGGAGAACATGTATCCGGTCCGGATGGCGGGGCGGAGCTTCGTTCCCTACCTTCCGGGCTGGGACCCGACGGAGGCCGGCTACTCGGCGTACACCCTTGACCTGTCACACTGCGCCGCCGCCCACCAGGACTCGCTCGAGATGGCCGACCGGATGGGCGCAGGCCTGGCTCACGTACACCTCGGGGACGGCACGGGGGAGGGGCGCGACGAGCACCTCGTGCCGGGGCGAGGCAACCAGCCCTGCGCCGAACTGCTCGCCTCCCTCGCCGGCCGGGGCTTCGCCGGTGCGGTGGCCGTCGAGGTCGCCACCCGGGGCGCCCGGAGCCGGGCCCAGCGCGAGGCGGATCTGCGGGCCTCCCTGGAGTTCGCCCGCCAACACCTCACCGCGCCGAGCCCGGTCCGCAGCTGACCGTCGCGGGCCAAGGCTTCTGGACGCGGCTGACCGCCGCGGGCCAAGGCTTCTGGACGCGGCTGATCGTCGCGGGCGGGGCTTCGGGGCCCGCGGTGGTCACGACGTCGAGCCTGGTCCGTCGGCTGTCGCGGGTCGGGTCCGGGCTCCGGACACGGGTGATCGCCGCGGGTCGGGATTCGGGCCGCGGTTGACTGGCGGGCGGCGTCAGCCGACCGGTGCCAGCGGGGCCGGCACGGCTGCCGGAACCCGCTCCGCGGCGCTGGCCTGCGCGCCCACGGTCGCGCCGGCCTGCACGCCCACGGTGCCACCGGCCTGCGCGCCGACGGCGGCCCGCTTGCGAGCCCGGTGCGCTGCCACATGCGACCGGGTCGCGCAGCGCTCCGAGCAGAAGCGCCGGCAGCAGTTCGACGAGGTGTCCAGATACACGTTGCCGCACCTGTCGTCCGCGCAGACCCCGAACCGGGAGCCGCCGAACTCGCAGAGCCAGACCGACAGCCCCCACACCGCACCGGCGATGAACTCGGCGCTGACCGAGGCCCCCCGGCTCGTGACGTGCATGTGCCAGTCCCGTTCGTCATCGTGACCCGAGATGCGCGGCTGGACCGGGAAGGTCTCCAGCAGCGAGTTCAACTCGGTCACCGCTTCGGCGTCCCGGCCGGTCGTGCCCAGCTCGAAGACGTCACGCAGGCGCTTCTGCGCCCGCCGGAAAATCGCCAGATCCCGCTCGGCGACCTCGTCCCGCATCCAGAGGTTCTCGTCGCCGAACACGGCCCGCAGGCCGTCGAGGTCGTCCAGCCGGGCGTTGACCAGATCAACCCCGGTCCGGGCGTACGCGTCGAAGTCCACCCGACAACCGTAGACGACTCACGGCGGTTGCGGTGTGTCCCCGTAGCGTGACGGGAACCCCCCGTGTTCGTCGATGGGCGCCAGGGAATTCCGGCGGTCCGTCCGGGAGCATCGGCGGTGCGTCCGGAAGCGTCGGCGGCGCGTCCGGGAGTGTTGGCAGCCCGTCGGGAGTGTTGGTGGCCCGTCCGGAAGCGGCCGGCGGCACCCTGGGCGGGGCCAACTGGGCGTGCACGGCCGGGCCGGAGCGGTCCGGTATTAACGGCCGGGCTTCCCGTACCACCACGCTGGTGGACAGCCGCGCCCGCCGGAGCGGTCCGGGCGGCGGGGCGGTCCGGTGCCCAGGACCGGTCGTCGGGTCGGGAGTTAGGCTCGGGCCATGCTCCGATCGGTAATTCTCGCCGCGTCCCGGTCATCCCGGGTCGAGCGGCTCGTCGCGACGGCCCCGTACACCCGGGACGTCGTTGGCCGGTTCGTCGCCGGCACCACCTCGGACGACGCGCTCCGCGCCACCCGCGAACTCGTCGCCGTCGGGCTCAACGTCACCCTCGACCATCTCGGCGAGGACACCGTCACGGCGGAGCAGGCCGTCGCCGTCCGGGAGGCGTACCTCGAACTGCTGGCCGGGTTGCGGGCCGCCGGCCTGACCGGGTCGGCCGAGGTCAGCGTGAAGCTTTCGGCCGTCGGCCAGGCCTTCGACGAGAAGCTGGCGTACGAGAACGCGCGGGCGATCTGCGCCGCCGCCGCCGACGCCGGTACCACGGTCACGCTGGACATGGAGGATCACACCACCACCGACTCGACGCTGGACATCCTGGCCAAGCTGCGGGTCGACCACCCGGATACGGGCGCCGTCCTCCAGGCGTACCTGCGGCGGACCGAGTCCGACTGCCGCGAGTTGGCTGGCGCGGGGTCCCGGGTGCGGCTGTGCAAGGGGGCGTACAAGGAGCCGGAGTCGGTGGCGTACCAGTCGGGCGTGGACGTGGACAAGTCGTACATCCGGTGCATGAACGTACTGATGGCCGGCGAGGGATACCCGATGCTCGCCACCCACGATCCCCGGCTGATCGCGATCGGCCAGGACCGGGCCCGCTGGTTCGACCGGACCCCGGACTCGTTCGAGTTCCAGATGCTCTACGGCATCCGACCCGATGAGCAGACCCGGCTGGCCGGCGAGGGTCACACCGTGCGGGTGTACGTCCCGTACGGCGACCAGTGGTACGGCTACCTGATGCGCCGGCTCGCGGAGCGGCCCGCCAACGTCGCCTTCTTCGCCCGCGCGCTCGCATCGAGGAAGTAGCGCGGAGGTCACCGGGGATTGCCACCCCGGGTGCAGAGATCAACACGAGTTCGGCGAAATAGGGGTATCCGGCCGGGTGGGACACCCCTGTTTCGCCGACAATGAGATGATCTCCGCCCGCTGTCCAGGTCTGCCGGACGGGCGGTTGGCGTATCTCGGACAGGGCCGTAGTCTCCGCCCGTGACCGACCGGACACCGCAGCCCGCAGAGACCCCGACCGGCTCGCCGGCCGGAGTGCCGGCACCGGTGCCGACCGCGCCGGTGCCGACCGCGCCGGTGGCGCCCGCGTCCGGGTCGCCGGCCGGTGTTGATGTGCCGACCGCGCCGGTGGCGCCCGCGTCCGGGCCGCCGGCCGGTGGCGATGTGCCGACCGCGCCGGTGGTGTCCGCGTCCGGGTCGCCGGCCAGCGCCGATCATCCGGTCAATCCGTCAGGTGCCGACCCGGCGAACCCGATCCGCCCGAACAGCGCCGAGTCGACTCTGCCGGTCCACCCGGTCAGTGTCGGACCGGATCAGCCGGATCAGCCGGAACAGCCGGGGCAACCGGAACAGCCGGGGCAGCCGGGGCAGCCGGGGCAGCCGGGGCAGCCGGGCGGTGTCGGGCGTGCGCCGGAGGATCCACCGGGTGGGCCGGTGCGTCGTAGCCGGTGGCCGCTGTGGCTGGCGCTCGGGCTGGTCGGCGTACTCCTGCTCTGCCTGACCCCGCTCGGCGTGCTGGCGGCGACCCTCGTCGACCGGCAGGGTGGTCCGGCGCGCGGACCGGCGCCCAGCCCGCGCGCCGGTGACCCGTCCACGGTCACCGGCGCCTGGCTGCGGGATCGGGTCGCGGAGCAGCTCGACCGGCAGTCCGCCGCGTTGCTCGCCGGCGACCAGGCGGGCTTCCTCGCCGTGGGTGATCCAGCCGGGACGGCGGTGGCGACGCTCAAGCACCAGTACGCCGCACTCCGGGCGCTGCACGTGCGGGTCTGGCGGACCGAGGTGGGGGCCCGGCCGACGCCCGTCGCGGACCGGCCGGGTGAGTGGCGGTTCCTGGTGACCTACCAGTACTGCTTCGAGACGGCCGCCTGCGCGCCGAGCCCGTTGGTGGTGGCCACCCACTGGGCGGACGACGGGCGTGCGCCGCGACTGCTGTCCATCGAACCGTCGGGCGCGGATGTCAACGGCCCCCGGCCTTGGCAGGTCAGCGATCTGGTGGCGGTCGCCGGCCGGCGGGTGACCGTGGCCACCACCCCGGCCCTGCGGGGGCGGCTGCCGGATCTGCTGGACCGGGCGGAGCGGGCGGCGGTGGTGGCCGACCGGTACGCCGTGACCGGGGTACCGCCGGGCCGGTACGTCGTCTACTACGCGGGTCCGGCCGAGTGGCGCAGCTGGTACGGCGGCGACCTGCCGAAGTGGACCGGCGGTTACGCCACCCCGGTCGGCGGTGGGCACCACGACGTGGTGTTGAACGCCGACGACCTGACCGGCAACCACGCGGCCCTCGATCCGTTGCTGCGGCACGAGATGACACACGTCGCCTCGCTGTCCGACCGGAACCGGGTCGGTCCGGAGAACTGGTGGCTGGTGGAAGGGCTGGCCGAGCAGGCCGCCGCCAACGGCCGGCAGCCGAGCCGGTCCCCGGATCTCGGCGCGGTCCGGCGGCTCGTCCGGGACGGCTGGACCGGTCGGCTGGCTGACCTGCGGCCGGGCGACGACACCCCCGACTGGCGGGTGGTGGCCGGTTACGGGGGTAGCTATCTCGCGGTCCACCAGTTGATAGAACGGTTCGGCCGGGCCGCCACCTTCGAGTTCTTCCGCGCCGTGGTGCAGGAGGGGAAGACGTCGGATCAGGCGTCCCGGCTGGCGTTCGGGGGAGCGTGGGAGCCGCTTGCCGCGGACTGTGTGACGTACCTGCGCGACCTGGCCGGCTGATCCACCCACCGGCGCGACCGGCCGGTCGATCCACCGGCGCGACCGGCCGATCCACCGGCGCGGCCGACCCGGTCCGGTGGGACGAGGGTCACGGTGTGGTACAGGTCGATGATCCGGCCGAAAAGGTTGCCGACCGACCGCGCCAGCCGGCGGCGAGCCTGGGATAGTGAACGTCGCTCCCAGCGCGGAGCCCCGGTCCGCGTCCGGAAGCGAACCGGGGCACCCGTCCGGTGGTCACGGTGGCGCCGCCGTGACCACCGGGCGCCCGTCGAAGGGCGCCGGACGTCTCCCGAGTCACCTGAGTCACAGACCGGTCAGTGCGAAACTTTCATGATCAAAGGCCCGAAGGCATCGCGCCGGTAACAGCCGTCCCGCTACCGTACTGGTAACACGCGCGTTGCCCGCCGTGACGGACACGGTCGTCATCAGGTGGCCCGCGCCGGGGATGGGATGGGTTGGTGAGCCATGGCGGGATCACCACAGTCCGACGGTCGGTTGTCGGAGGTCAGGTTCCTGACGGTCGCCGAGGTGGCGTCGCTCATGCGGGTGTCCAAGATGACGGTCTACCGACTGGTGCACTCGGGTGAGCTGACCGCGGTCCGGGTCGGGCGGTCGTTCCGGGTGCCGGAACACGTCGTACACGAGTATCTGCGGGGAGCGTTCCAGGAGAGCGCGTAGCGTCCGGACGCCTTCTCCCCGGGGCCGCGTTGGCCTTGATCGGAACCGGCGGTTACCCTGGACCGCGACCGTGACCCCATTCCGGTGTGCTATGCCACCAGCCGGGTCCGGTCCGTTGTCCAGCTCGGTTCCCGGGTTACCCGATTGTGGTTCCCGGGCCGACCCGCACGTTGCATCAGAAGGGCTGTCGTATGGGCTCGGTGGTCAAGAAGCGCCGCAAGCGCATGGCTAAGAAGAAGCACCGCAAGCTGCTGCGCAAGACCCGCGTCCAGCGTCGCCGTCTCGGCAAGTGACCCGTTGGCCGGGCCCCGGCCCGGCCAACGGAAGCGCCGGCCCTTCGTCGACCTTCGGAGGAACGCGGTGATCAGCTCCCGGCAGCCCGGTCTCGACCGGTCCACGCCGGCGGGAAGCACGCCATGACCCTCGGCCACACCTTCGGTGTGCCGGGGGTCGTCGTGGTGACCGGGGTCAGCCGCTACCTCGGCGCCAACGTCGCCGCGCGGCTGGCCGCCGACCCGGCGGTGGGGCACGTGGTCGGGCTCGACCCGCAGGACCCGCCACTCGAGCTGGCGCCGCTGCTCGACGGCGTCGAGCGGATCCGCGCGGACGCCGGTTCGGTGCCCACGGTTGTCGCCGACCTGCACGCGGAGGCCGTCGTACACCTTGCGCTGGTCACGGCACCCGACAAGCAGCAGGGTGGCCGGGCGGCGATGAAGGAACAGAACGTCATCGGGACGATGCAGCTGCTCGCGGCGTGCCAGCGAGCGCCGATGCTGCGCAAGCTCGTGATCCGGTCGTCGACCGCCGCGTACGGCGCGTCGTTCCGGGATCCGGCCGTGTTCACCGAGGAAACCGAGCCCCGCGAGGTACCGCGGGGCGGTTTCGCCCGGGACATCCTGGATATCGAGGGGTACGTCCGGGGCTTCCGGCGGCGGCGGTCCGAGGTGACCGCCACGGTGCTGCGGTTCGCCCCGTTCATCGGGTCGGCCGCCGACACCACCCTGACCCGGTACTTCTCCCGGCCGGTCGTGCCGACCGTGCTCGGCCGGGATCCCCGCCTCCAGTTTCTGCACATCGACGACGCGCTGGAGGTGCTGCACCGGTCGGTCGTCGAGGATCACCAGGGCACCTTCAACGTGGCCGGCGCCGGTGTGCTGGCACTGTCCCAGGCCATCCGCCGGGCCGGCCGGATCCCCCTGCCGGTGCCCGAACCGGGGCTGTCCGGGGCCGCCGGGGTGGCCCGTACCCTCGGATTCGACCGTTACGGCCTGGACCAGGTCGACCTGATCGTCCACGGCCGGGTGGTGGACACCACCCGGCTGATCAGCGAGTTCGGCTACACCCCCCGGACCACTGCGGCGGCCTTCGACGACTTCATCCGGGCCCACCTCGACGGCGCGCTGGTGCACGGTAACCGGCTCGCCGCGGCCGAGCAGGCGATCCTGGACGGCGTCCGGCAGGTCCGCGCGTCCGCTCGGCGGTCGTCATGAGCGAACGTGATGACCACCGGGACGCGGTGTCGACAGGTGACGCCGACTGCGGCAGCGTCCCGTCGGCTGACGCCGACTCCGGCAGCGTCCCGTCGGCTGACGGCGGCTCCGGCGCCGGTCCGTCGGAGCGGAGCAACGGTCACCGTCCCGAGCCGCCGGCTGGACTGGCCGGACCCTCGCGGAACGGCACGGCGGCGGGCGGCTCGTCGCGGAACGGTACGGCGGCGGGCGGCTCGTCGCGGAACGGCACGGCGGTGGGTGGCTCGTCGCGGAACGGCATCGCGGCCAGCGGATCGCCGCTGAACGGCGCGGCGGTGGGTTCGCCGGCGGTGGCCGACCAGCCGGGTGAGGTGTGGGACCGGCGGGTCGCCCGGGGGCTGGCCTTCCTGCGCCGCCGACTCTCCGGGCAGTACGAGGTGGACGAGTTCGGGTTCGACCCGGAGCTGACCGACCAGCTCTTCCACCCGGTGCTGCGACTCCTCTACCGGGACTGGTTCCGGACCCGGATCACCGGAGTCGAGAACCTGCCGGCCACCGGACCGGCCCTGCTGGTGGGCAACCACTCCGGGACCGTGGCGTTGGACGCGCTGATCCTGTCCGCCGTCGTACACGATCGGCACCCGGCGCGGCGGCACCTGCGGCTGCTCGGCGCGGACCTGGTCTTCCGGATGCCTGTGGTTTCCGAACTGGCCCGCAAGTCCGGCGGCACGGTGGCCTGCAACCCGGATGCCGAACGGCTGCTCAACCGGGGGGAGCTGGTCGGCGTCTTCCCCGAGGGATTCAAGGGGATCGGCAAGCTCTACGCCGAGCGGTACCGGTTGCAGCGGTTCGGCCGGGGCGGCTTTGTCTCGGCGGCGCTCCGTACCGGCACGCCGATCGTCCCGGTGGCCATCGTCGGGGCCGAGGAGACGTATCCGATGCTGGCCGACGTCAAGCCGCTGGCCCGACTGCTCAAGCTGCCGTACTTCCCGGTCACGCCGACCTTCCCGTGGCTCGGCCCGCTCGGCGTCATCCCGTTGCCCAGCAAGTGGCTGATCCAGTTCTGCGAGCCCATCCCGACCGAGCACCTGACCGACCAGGCCGATGACCCGCTGGTCGTGTTCAACCTCGCCGATCAGGTCCGGGAGACCATCCAGCAGACCCTGCTGGAGTTGCTGCAACGCCGTCCCGATCCGTTCGGCCCCTGACCGGGCCAGGGTCTGAGGCCCGAGTCGGGTCCGACCGGTCCGACCCGACGTCTGAGCCGGGTCGACCCGAGTCGGGCCCATGGTCCGAGTGGGGTCCATGGCCCGAGCCGGGTCAGAACCGGGAGAGCGCGGTTGTCAGCGGCCCGAGTCCGCGGGCTGCGGCGGAGCCAACTTCCCGTGGTCGTCGCCGGGCAGGCCGGTGATCGGGGTCATCGACGGAAGGTCACCCCGGGTCCCACGGGGTTGGCTGGACGGTCGGACCAGCGACCGCTCCGGCGTCGGGTCGCCGGGATCGGCGGCGGCGGGCTGCCGGCTCACCGGGCAGGTGCGGGGCAGCGGGCCCAGCGAATCCGACCGGATGGAGGGCTCGACACCGCAGGCCAACCCGGCGGACAGCGCCCGGGTCCGGGCCTCGATCTCGTCCAGCAGCGCGAGGGACGCGGTGGTCCGATCCCGACCCGGCCGGTCCGCCTGGCTGGCCAGGGAGTTGAGCTGCCGGCGCTGGTCGGCGGCGAAGGAGCCGATCAGGTCGAGGGAGTGCTGGTCGCGGCGCTGCACCGCGGCGTCGGTCAGCAGTCGTACGCCCTGCCGGGAGTCCGCGTCCATGTCGTCGAGCACCGCGGCGAACCCGATCGCGTCCCGCATCTCGGCCGCCTCGGCCAACCGGGTCCGGGCGAAACCGAGGAAGAGCTGACCGCGTCCGGTTTCGGAACCGCTGAGTGCGAGTTGCGCGCGTTCGGTGGACCGCTTCATCCCGTACAGCGCGTCACCGGGGACGGCGTCCTCGCTGGCGGCGGAGATCCCGGACAGCGCGACCGCACCGGATGCGATACCGATCACCAGGGCCGCGCGGATCCGGGTACGCCGGCCCAGCTTCAGCAATCCACGTCGACCCTCCTGACCAACGGACTCGTCAACGGTCTCGATCCCCGGGCGGGTGCCCAGGCCCTCGCGGTCGGCGGTGGCCAGCAGCGAGGCACGCAGCTCGGCCCGGAAGCCGGGCGCGACGTCCGCACCGAGGGGTTGCTCACCGCGCAAATGGTCACTGAGCGCGACCAGACCGTACAGCTCCTGGTCGAGCCGGGACCGGGCCCGATGACGGCGGCCTCCGTCGGCCTCAATGAGTTGCGCGAATCGTTCGGCGCGCCGGCGATTGGTGACCGGGTTGACCATGCCGCACCTCCCTTCGCTGATCACGACCGCGCGGTCGGCAACCCGATGCGGCCGTTGCGATGGCGGCGACAGAAACCGAGACCGGTAACGATCACGAAGGGGCCGGAGTATCGGCCCGTCAGATCCGGGGAAGGTGGGCAACCGCCGTTCGCACCCGGAAAAACGGTCGGTGAACCAAACCGGTTACGGGGTGGTCAACATGTCGGGCGAAAGGGTGAGGGGCCCCTCGGCGTCACGGCTGAAAACCCTCGGGCAACAATCGGGCCAGGGCGCGGACCGCACGGTACTGGAGAGCCTTGATCGCGCCCTCGTTCTTTCCCATCGTCCGTGCCGTCTCGGCCACCGAAAAGCCCTGCAGGAAGCGCAACACGATGCACTCCTGCTGCTCGGGGTTGAGCTGCTTGACCGCGGTCAGCAGAGCGACGTTGGTGATGTGCTCCACCACCGCCGCCTCCGGGCTGCCCTCCGGGCCCCGGTCCTCCCGGTCGGCGTCCAGGACGTCCCCGGTGGTCACCTCCAGCCGGTACCGGCCGGACTTGAAGTGGTCGGCCACCAGGTTGCGGGCGATGGTGACCAGCCAGGCACCGAGGTCACGGCCCTGCCAGGTGAAGCTGCCGATGCGTTTGAGGGCCCGTAGGAAGGTGTCCGAGGTGAGGTCCTCGGCCAGTTGCCGGTTGCCCACCCGGAAGTAGACGAACCGGAAGACCGTGTCGACGTACCGGTCGTAGATGAGGCCGAACGCCTCCGTCTCGCCGGCCTGGGCGCGTTCGACCAGGCTCCAGACCTCGGTGGCCGGATCCGAGGGGTCCGGACGGGACGGGAAGCCGGTCGAGGGACGTGGCACCCCGGTCGGTGGCTGCTCGGGAATGATCGGCAGGATCGTGGTCTCGGTGTTCGACGAGTCCACCGGCGGTGGGTTCGGGGCCCGGTGCTGTCCCGGCCCCGGTTGTGCCGGCATCGTCGGCCGGGTCGGCGCGGCTATTCGGCCGTTGCCCAGTGGCTTGTTGCCGGATGGCAGGTGCCGGGCCGGTGTGTCGTTGTGCGGTGGACGGTTTTGGGTCCGACGACCCACGCCACCGCCCCGCACGGCGGCGCTCAACATGTCCGTGACCGACGTACGCAACTGGGCGAGTCCCTCGTTGCTCTGGGCTCCGCGCTGGTCGCGGCCGGCCGGCCCGTCTGAGTAGGCGTGTGCGGTCACTTGCCCTCCCCAACCCGGCCGCGCCCGTACCGGGCCGGCCCTCGGGTCCCATCGGTGGCGGTGTTGCGGTGAGGTGTCGGGCCGGGGTGCCTCGCGGCGGGATGTGTGCGCTCGCGGAGCTGACGCGCACCCATGAGGTGCGGGTCCGATGCACTGACAGGCACGGGCGGCCTCCTCGGGCTGAGGGGTGTCGACTCACAGCAAAAGGGGTGAGCCGACCCGAGTGATGATAGGGCCAACGTCACCCGTATGTGGTGAGTCCGTTACACAGAGCCAGAGTATTTCCCAGGTCGGCATACGGATGCCGGACACTTTGTCCGCTGTCGGATGCCGGACAATTGGCAGGCTGGACCGTTTGGGCACGACTCGGATAGCGCGACACGCCGAGGTCGGGACGATTCACTCGGCGTGTCGAATATGTGATCGGAAATGGACCCTGGCGTTCGGCTCAGATGCGCCGACGGCGGTCCCATTCACGGTACCGCTGACTGTCTCGGATAGTCGAGAGATCGTGGATATCTAAGTGCAAATTGCCAGTTGACCCTGAAAGTTCCTCGCCACCGCCGCGTTTTCCCGGACCTCGGCGTCGGTAGGGTGCGCAGGACGCCGCTGGCGGCCGGTAACCGGCCGCGGGTGGGCGGGAGACGGTGGAGGTGTCGGATGGGTGTGGACGTGGACGCCCGGCTCACATTGATCACCCGACCGGGCTGTCACCTGTGCGAGGTGGCCCGGGAGGCGATCGGGCGGGTGGCGGCGGCCACCGGGGACCGGTGGGTCGAGGTGGACGTCACCAACGATCTGGAGTTGGAGCGGGAGTACGGCGACCGGCTCCCGGTCGTGCTGTTGGACGGGCGGGAACACGGGTACTGGCGGGTCGAGGAGGACCGGCTGCGGCGCGATCTGACCGCGTCACGCCGGACCGGATGACGTCGTCCGGCTGGCGTATCGTGCCAGCATGGCCCCCGCGCGTACCCACCTCGTCTGGGACTGGAACGGCACCCTGCTGAACGACCTGACCCTGGTCGTCGACTCGACAAACGCGGTGTTCGCCAGCCTCGGCGGACGGGCCGTCACGGTCGACCAGCACCGGACGCTGTTCCGCCGGCCGATCGCCGACTACTACACCGAGGTCCTGGGTCGGGTGGTCGACTCCGACGAGTTCGAGCGGCTGGACAAGCTCTTCCACGACGCGTACCGGTTGGGGCTCACCTCCTGCGAGTTGGCCGCCGACGCGACCGGCGCGATCCGGTCCTGGTCCGGCAGCCAGTCGCTGCTGTCCATGTGGTTCCACGACGAACTCGTACCGACCATCGAGACGTACGGGCTGGCCGGGCTGTTCCAGCGGGTCGACGGCCTGCGCGGCACCGTGGGCGGGGACCGCAAGGCCGAGCACCTGGCCCGGCACCTCGCCGCGCTGGAGATCGACGGCAGGTCCACCGTGCTGATCGGTGATTCCATCGACGACGCGGACGCGGCAGAGTCGGTCGGCGCCCGGTGCGTGCTCTACACCGGTGGCTTCACCGACCCCGAGCGGCTGCGCTCCTCCGGGAGGCCGGTCGCCGACTCACTGACCGACGCCGTCCACCTGGCCACCACCCTCACCTGAGCACCCAAGAGGTTCGCTGGCACCCACGGTTCCACCGATGCCACCGCGGGTTCCGCCGACCCCGCCGACGGCGGGTCCGCCGATCCGACCCGCGGGTTCCACCGACCCCGCCCACGACGGGATCAAGCCTGACCGCCCAGAGCGGGCGGGGTCGGTGGAACCCGCAACCCGCCCCCGCATGAGGCGGAATCCGCCCCATCGGTGGAACCCGCCCCCGCATGAGGCGGAATCCGCCCCACCTATCCCCGCAGGTACGCGAGCACCGCGAGCACGCGGCGGTGCTGCTCCTCGTCGGGCGGCAACTGGAGTTTCGTGAAGATGTTCCGGACGTGCTTCTCCACGGCGCCGTCGCTGACCACCAGGGTCCGGGCGATGGCGGTGTTGGACCGGCCTTCGGCCATCAGCGACAGCACCTCACGTTCGCGGGGCGTCAGGTCCCGCAGCGGGTCGTCGCGGCGGCGTCGTACCAGGAGTTGACCCACCACCTCCGGGTCCAGCACCGTCCCGCCGGCCGCCACCCGGCGTAACGCGTCGAGGAACTCGTCGATCGCGGCCACCCGGTCCTTGAGCAGGTACCCGATCCCGCCGACCGGCCCGCCTCCGGTGCTGCGCACGGTCGCGAGCAGGTCGTCGGCGTAGGAGACCTCGACGTACTGGGAGAGGACCAGGACCGGCGTCCGGGGGACGAGCCGGCGGGCTTCGACGGCCGCCCGCAGCCCCTCGTCGGTGTGCGAAGGGGGCATCCGGACATCCACGATCGACACGTCGGGCCGGTGCGCCACCACGGCCTCGACCAGGGCGGGGCCGTCGCCGACCGCCGCCACCACCTCATGTCCCTGCTCGGTCAGCAGGCGGACCAGGCCCTCCCGGAGGAGTACGGCATCATCGGCGATCACCACGCGCATGGGTTCCGTGTCTACCACCCCGCCGCCGCCACCGTCACCCGGTCGGGCTCCGTCCGTCGGATGGCTCGGGGTTCGGTACGCCGGTCGGGTCGGCCGTTCCCCGTACGCCGGTCGGTCAGCGCGCCGGATCCGGCCGGGCCGGCAGTTCGGCGCGCAGCAAGGTGGGCCCACCCGGCGGGCTGGTCACCGAGAGGTCGCCGTCGGCGGCTGTGACCCGGTCACCGATGCCGGCCAGGCCGTGTCCCTTGGCGACGTGCGCGCCGCCGGCACCGTTGTCGGTCACCTCGACGACGAGCCGCTGGCCGGAGAGGCTGACGGCAAGCCGGCACTCGGTGGCCCGGCTGTGCTTGGCGACGTTGGTCAGCGCCTCGGCGACCACGAAGTACGCGGTGCTCTCGATCGTCGGGTCCAGTCGGCCGCCGGCGGCGCTCAGCCGGGGGTCCACGGTCAGTTCGATCGGGATGATCCCGCGGGCGGCCAGCGCCGCCAGGGCGCTCGGCAGACCCCGGTCCACCAGGATCGGTGGGGCGATGCCCCGGGACAGCGCCCGCAGTTCGGTGAGGGTGTCCCGGGTTTGCGCGACCGCCTCGTCCAACGTCCGTCGGGCCGCCTCCGGGTCGACGGCGAGCTGCTGCTGAGCCCGACCGAGGTCCATCGCCAACCGGACCAGCCGCTGCTGCGGGCCGTCGTGGATGTCCCGTTCCAGCCGGCGCAGCGCGGTCGCCTCGGCCGATGCGGCGGCGGCCTTCTGCCGCTCCAGCACGGTGATCCGGTCGCGCATCTCGGCCACGCCGGTGAGCAGCGCACGGCCCAGGCTGGCCCGCAGCAGGGCGCAACCTCGGACGACCAGCGGCAGGGTGATCAGGAAGAACGCGCCGATCGCGGTGTTGAGGCCGATCCGGGCGGTGGCGGAGTCACCGAGCCCCAGCAGCTCGTTGAGGCCGGTCTCGTCCGGGGAGCGGGGGATCGCCCAGTCGTATGCCCAGTAGAGGCTGCCGCCGATCGCCCCGAGCCACCAGACCAGGGTGATCACCGTGGTCACGATGGAGAGGGGGAAGCTGAGGAAGCCGTGCGCCAGGTCGAGCCAGGACTGGGCGTCGGTGATCGGGGTCACGATGCGTCGCCAGACACCGGCGGTCGTTGGGGCCTGGCGGTACTGCGGGCGTACCCGGGGGCGGTGGAGGATCGGCGCCATCCGGAGCCGTTCGATATCGGCGAGGGCCCGCGCCGCGTAGAGGGCGCCGGCCACCACGGGCAGGCCGATCACGGTCACCGCGAGACCTGCGCCGAGCGAGATTCCGACAATCAGGACGGCGAAGCCCAGTATGCCCAGCGGGAGCCCCAGCAGGACGTACCCGGTGTCGATGGCGAGCTGGCGGAGGAGGTTGCGGGTGGGAGCTTGGGGAACGGGGTGCGCGGCGGCTGCGGTGGTCATGCTCCTGACGTTAGGCATCTCGGCGCTCCCTCCCCATCCCGTCGGCCAGCCTCTCAACGGTAGGGCTGGCCTCACCAGCCGAGTGCCGGCCGCCGCCGGGTGGTGGTCGGGAAGGGTTGGCTGGCGGTGTCGGGCGCGGGTCGTGGGTCTCGCTGGGTCGAACGGCGGTCGCGGCAAGCCGGACTCGCGCGATTGGCGTTAGAAGTCGGAATTGAGCAATAATCGCCGAGCGCCCTGGCGGGGTGCTGAATCCGATCTTCGAAATGGAGCGCCTGGTGAACGCCCTCCGTGATCTATCAAGATCGCGATTTGTGCACACCTTCACAAGCGCCTACTCTGTAGTTCCGGCGAGCCCCGCTAGCACAGCCGGTCGTTGCGGCCTCCGGCGGGCGCCCCGCAGCGGCCCGCCTGTTCGGGCGGTCGAGGATCGCATCGCACGGAGTCACATGAGTCAGCAGCGTCCCACAGGCACGCCCGGCCGCGCCGGTTCGGTTCCGGCGCTCCCGGACCTCCCTGAGGCGACGGTCGCCCGGCTGCCCGAATACCTGCGTGCGTTGCATCACCTCGCCGAGACCGGGCACGACACCGTGTCCAGCGAGGGGCTCGCCGCAGCCGCCGGGGTCAACTCGGCCAAGCTGCGCAAGGATCTGTCCCACCTGGGTTCGTACGGCACCCGTGGGGTCGGCTACGACATCGCGCTGCTCGTCGAGCAGATCGAATTCGTGCTCGGGCTCACTCAGCGCCGGTCCGTGGCGCTGGTCGGGATCGGTAACCTTGGTCACGCCCTCGCCGGCTACGCCGGCTTCGGCAGCCGGGGTTTCCGGATCACCGCGCTGTTCGACGCCGATCCCGGCCGGGTCGGCGAGGAGATCAACGGCCTGGTCGTCCGGCACGTCGACGAGATTCAGCGGTACGCCGTCGAGGAGCCGATCGCCATCGGGGTGATCGCCACGCCCGCCTCCGCCGCCCAGCGGGTCGCCGACCAGCTGGTCGAGGCCGGTGTGACGAGCATCCTGAACTTCGCCCCGTGCGTCCTCTCGGTGCCCGAGAACGTCGACGTGCGCAAGGTCGACCTGGCCATCGAGCTGCAGATCCTGTCGTTCCACGAGCACCGCAAGGCGACGTTGACGGGTCTGCCCGGGACTGGTTTCCCGGCGCTGCCCCGCGCCCTTCCCGACACCGGTACCCAGGAGGCGGTCGGCACGTGAACCTGCTCGTCGTCGGCGCGTCGTACCGCACCACTCCCGTCGCCACGCTGGAGCGGCTCGCGGTCGCACCCGCCGAACGCAACCAGCTCGTCGGCCAGCTCGTCGCCCAGCCGTACGTCGGCGAGGCGGTGGTGGTCTCCACCTGCAACCGGGTCGAGATCTACGCCGCGGTCTCCGGCTTCCACGGCGGCCTCGGCGACATCTGCGCGGTGCTCGCCGCCCACGCCGGGTACCCGCCGACCGAGCTGGCCAACCACCTGTACGTGCACTACGACGGCGCGGCGGTCGACCACGTCTTCCGGGTCGCCGCCGGGCTCGACTCGATGGTCATCGGTGAGGCGCAGATCCTCGGGCAGCTCCGGGACGCCTACCACGCGGCCACCGAGGCGGACGCGGCCGGCCGGCTGCTGCACGAGCTGATGCAGCAGGCCCTGCGGGTCGGCAAGCGCGCCCACACCGAGACCGGCATCGACCGGGCCGGTCAGAGCGTCGTCACCGCCGCCCTGCAACTGGCGGCCACCCAGCTGCCCGGCGGGTTGACCGACCGGCCCGCCCTGGTGGTCGGCGCCGGCGCGATGGGCGCGCTGGCCGTGGCCACGCTGAGCCGGACCGGCGCCGGGGCCCTGTCGGTGACCAACCGTGGCGCGGACCGGGCGGCGCGGCTGGCCGCCTCGTACGGCGCCACGGCGGTACCGATCGAGGACCTCGCCTCGGCGGTGGCCGGCGTGGACGTGGTGGTCGCGGCCACCGCGTCGACCACGCCGGTGCTCACCCGGGCGGTACTGACCCGGGCGCTGGCCGAGCGTGCCGGGCGCCGGAGCGCCCCGCTGGTCCTGCTCGACCTGGCCGTGCCCCGGGACGTCGAGCCCGAGGTGGCGGAGCTGCCCGGGGTGCTCGTGGTCGACATCGACCGGTTGGCCACCGAACTGCCGGCGGGTCCGGCCGCCGCCGACGCCAGGGCGGTGGCCGAGATCGTCACGGCCGAGGTGGAGACCTTCGTCACCTGGCTGCGTGGTGCCGACGTGGCGCCCACGGTCGCGGCGCTGCGTGGTCGAGCGGACGAGGTCGTCGGTGCCGAGCTGCGGCGGCTGGCCAAGCGCCGGCCCGAGCTGACCGAGGAGCAGCGCGGCGAGGTGGCCCACACGCTGCACCGGGTGGTGCAACGCCTGCTGCACTCGCCGACCGTGCGGGTCCGCCAGCTCGCGGCCGAGCCGGGTGGCGACCAGTACACGGCCCTGCTGCGCGAGTTGTTCGATCTCGATGTGCCGCACACCGCGGCCGCCGAGGTGGTTCCGGACATCGCCGCCGAGGGCGGGCCGGGGTCGCCGGTCACCGGGATGGCGCCGACCGCCGGAGCGGAGCTGACCGCCGGAGCGGAGCCGACCGCCGCGGCGGAGCTGGCCGCCGGGCCGGCGCCGGGCGAGGTCGCGCCGGACGGCACCGGGACGGGAGGCACCAGATGAGGCGGCTGCGCCTGGGGACCCGTGGAAGCGCGCTGGCGATGGCGCAGTCCGGTCAGTTCGCCGACGCGCTGCGGGCGGCCACCGGTCGAGAGGTCGAGCTGGTCGAGGTCGTCACGGCCGGTGACCGGTCCACCGCGCCGGTGCACCGACTCGGCGTCGGGGTCTTCGTGTCGGCACTGCGCGACGCGCTCACCGCCGGTGAGATCGACTTCGCGGTCCACTCGTACAAGGATCTGCCCACGGCGGCCCACCCCGGCCTGGTGGTGGCCGCCATCCCGCCCCGGGAGGATCCCCGGGACGCCCTGATCACCCGGGACGGCCGGGCCCTGGCCGAGCTGTCCCCGGGTACCACGGTGGGCACCGGCGCGCTGCGCCGGATCGCCCAACTGCACGCCCTGGGCCGCCAACTCGTGGTGACACCGATCCGGGGCAATGTCGACACCCGGCTGCGCCGGGTGCGCGGCCCGGAGGCCGACCTGGACGCCGTGGTGCTGGCTCGCGCCGGCCTGGCCAGGTTGGGCCGGGTCGACGAGATCACCGAGACCCTCGATCCGATGCTGATGCTGCCGGCGCCCGCCCAGGGTGCGCTGGCGGTCGAGTGCCGGATCGATGACGGGGACCTGATCGAGCTGCTCGGGGTGCTCGATCACACAGACACCCGGGCCGCGGTCACCGCGGAACGAGCGCTGCTGGCCACCCTGGAGGCCGGCTGCTCCGCCCCGGTGGCCGCGTACGCGGTCGTCGCCGAAGGAGAGACCGACGGCGACGACGAGATCTACCTGCGCGGGGCGGTGATCAGTCCGGACGGGTCCCGAGACCTCCGGCTGTCCCGCACCGGTACGCCCGCCGAAGCCGCGGAGATCGGAAAGGCACTCGCCGCCGAACTCCTCGACCTCGGCGCCGACTCGATCCTCGGTACGGATGCCGTGAGCAGGCCGGGGACCCAGCAGTTTGGGAGCACAGGATGACCCGCACCCGTAAGCCCGCCGGCCACGTCACATTCGTCGGGGCCGGCCCCGGGGACCCAGGTCTGTTGACCCGCCGGGCGCACGACGCACTGGTCGACGCCGACCAGGTGATCTACGACCGGAATGTCCCCGAGTCGTTGCTCGACGTGATCCGGGCCGAGGCCAAGCCGGACGCCCAGTTCACGCCGGCCGAGGGGGCGCCGGGTGATGTGGCCAAGGTGCTGATCTCGGCGGCCCGGTCCGGGTTGACGGCGGCGCACCTGGTGGCAGGTGACCCGTTCGGGCACGACGCCGTGGTCAAGGAGGTGCAGGCGGTCGCCCGTACCGCCGTACCGTTCGAGGTGGTACCGGGCATCGGCCAGGCCGAGGGCGTGGCCAGTTACGCCGGGGTGCCGCTGCCGGCGGTACGCACCAGTGCCGACGTCGACGACGTCAGCGCGTTGGACTTCGACGCCCTGGCCGCGGCGGTGGCCCGGGGTTCGCTCGCGCTGGCCGTGGACGCCGGCGATCTGGCGACGGTCCGGGACGGTCTGCTGGCCGCCGGGGTCGACGGCGGAACCCCGGTCGCGGTGACCGGGGACGGCACGGGCGAGACCCAGTACACCACCACGTCGACCGTGGACAACTACGTCGCCGCCGCGCTCGGCTTCACCGGCCGGGTCGTGCTCACCCTCGGTGAGGGCGTGCCGCAGCGCGACAAGTTGAGCTGGTGGGAGAACCGCCCGCTGTACGGGTGGAAGGTGCTGGTGCCCCGGACCAAGGAACAGGCCGGCGTGATGAGCGCGCGGCTGCGGGCGTACGGCGCGATCCCGTGCGAGGTGCCGACCATCGCGGTCGAGCCGCCGCGTACCCCGGCCCAGATGGAGCGGGCGATCAAGGGCCTGGTCGACGGCCGGTACGCCTGGGTGGTCTTCACCTCGGTCAACGCGGTGCGAGCGGTCTGGGAGAAGTTCGCCGAGCACGGGCTGGACGCCCGGCACTTCGGTGGCGTCAAGATCGCCTGTATCGGCGAGGCGACCGCCGGGGCGGTGCGGGCCTTCGGCATCCAGCCCGAGCTGGTGCCCAGCGGTGAGCAGTCCTCCGAAGGGCTGCTGGCCGAGTTCTCGCCGCACGACGAGATCCTGGACCCGGTCGGTCGGGTGCTGCTGCCGCGCGCCGACATCGCCACCGAGACGCTGGCCGCCGGGCTCACCGAACGGGGCTGGGAGGTGGACGACGTCACGGCCTACCGGACCGTGCGCGCGGCGCCGCCGCCGGCCGACATTCGCGACGCGATCAAGTCCGGCGGGTTCGACGCGGTGCTGTTCACGTCATCATCGACGGTGCGGAATCTGGTCGGCATCGCTGGGAAGCCGCACGCGCGTACCGTTGTGGCCGTGATCGGGCCCAAGACGGCCGAGACGGCCACCGAGTTCGGCCTCCGGGTCGACGTCGAGCCACAGGTGGCGTCCGTGCCGGACCTGGTCGAGGCGCTCGCGTCGTACGCGGTGGAGTTGCGGGAGAAGCTCGCGGCCATGCCAGCGAAGCAGCGCCGCGGTTCCAAGGTGCAGGGTCCGACCGCCCTCAGGTTCCGGTGACCGTTCGGAGGTAGCCAGTCATGCCGTACCCAGAGATCCGGCCGCGCCGGCTGCGACGCTCCCCGGCGCTGCGCCGGCTGGTCGAGGAGACCCGGTTGGCGCCCGCCGAGCTGGTGCTGCCGATGTTCGTCAAGGAAGGGCTGACCGAGCCGCGACCGATCGCCACGATGCCCGGGGTGGTGCAGCACTCCCGGGAGTCGCTGCGCAAGGCGGCGGCCGAGGCGGTGCAGGCCGGTGTCGGCGGGATCATGCTGTTCGGCGTCCCGACGACCAAGGACGAGACCGGCTCGGGCGGGATCGATCCGGCCGGCATCCTCAACGTGGCGATCCGGGACGTCGTGGCCGAGGTGGGCGACGCGACCGTGGTGATGAGCGACCTGTGCCTGGACGAGTTCACCTCGCATGGGCACTGTGGGCTGCTCGCCCCGGACGGAACGGTGGACAACGACGCCACGCTCGCGGCGTACGCGCAGATGGCGGTCGTCCAGGCCGAGGCGGGCGTCCACGTCGTGGGCACCTCCGGGATGATGGACGGCCAGGTCGGGGTGGCCCGGCGAGCCCTGGACGCCGCCGGTCACACCGACGTCTCGATTCTGGCGTACGCCGTGAAGTACGCTTCCGGGTTCTACGGCCCGTTCCGGGACGCCGTCGAGTCGTCGTTGCAGGGCGACCGGCGCACGTACCAGCAGGACCCGGCGAACCTGCGCGAGTCGCTCCGCGAGGTCGAGTTGGACGTGGCCGAGGGCGCCGACATCGTGATGGTCAAGCCGGCCCTGCCCTACCTCGACGTGCTGGCCGCGGTCCGGGCCGCCGTGGACGTCCCGGTCGCGGCCTACCAGATCTCCGGCGAGTACTCGATGGTCGAGCTGGCTGCCGCGAACGGCTGGGTGGACCGGGAACGGGTCATCCTGGAGACGCTGACCTCGATCCGCCGCGCGGGCGCCGGAATCATCCTCAGCTACTGGGCGGTCGAGGCCGCCCGGCTGCTGCGTCAGCGCTACTGACCCGACGCTCGCATCGAGAACTGCTTGACGGGCCCGCGCCCCTGGCCGGCCGGCGACACATCGGGCCCGCGCGCCGGCCCGGAAGTTGACATCGGGCCGGCGTGCGTCGGTCCGGAAGCCCCAACATCGGGCCGGCGTGCGTCGGTCCGGAAGCCAGCATCCGGCCGGCGTGCTGGCCCGGAGGCTACCCATCGGGCCGGTGCGTCGGCATTGTTCCGCGAGGGCCTGCCTGGGAAAACCCCGGTCGGTCAGTTTGGCCGCGAACGGACGTGGCAGGGATGCTCCGGGCGACCGGCCGGTGTGCGCGTACGGACGTGGCAGGGATGCCCGGACGACGGCCAGCGCGCCTTACTCACAGTAATTGATCCTTCGGGTTCAAAGGTTCCACCCCGACTCCCTTTGCAATGCTTCCCTCACGGCTACAGCAACGGAGCGTGAGGTGGTGGTAAAACCGTTCGCGCGGTCGGATTGAGCATCTCCCCAGCTGAGATCCCTTGTAGCCGTGAGGGAAGCATTGCAAAGGCGGGCGGGATGGGTTCCGTGTTCGGTTGGCGATGGCTACTAGGCGTAAGCGTCGTAGTGGGCCGTCGGAATTGCGGTGAGTAACCACTACGGTTCGAGCATCCGCGGCGTCCGCTGCGTCTGCCGGTTGTCGGCCGCTGTTCAGCGGGGTTATCCACAGGTTATCCACAGGCGCTGGATCCTGCCTTGAGGACCGGGACGCTGGCAGGCACCGTGGGTGCATGGCCATTCCACCGAACCGGCGTGCTCGCCCTCGGCCCGTACACACCGGTCCCGAGCCGGACCGGCACCGCGTCGGTTCGTACCCGGTCTCCGGGCTTGTCCGGCGGGCCAGACGGATCGGCGACCTGAGTCAGCGGCAGCTGGCTCGGTCGGCCCGGGTGTCACCTTCCACCGTGGGCAAGGTCGAATCCGGGACCATGATGCCGAGCCTGGACGTGCTGGAACGGCTGCTCGGCGCCGCCGGCCTGTACCTCGCGGTGGTGGACCAGGACGGCCACGTCATCGTGCCGATGTACGACCGCGAGGATCTTCGCGACGGTGCGGACAAGCGATACCCGAGCCACCTCGACGCCATTCTCGACCCGAAGCCGGGAGAGTGGTGGGCGGATCTCTACGGGCTGGCCAGACCACCCGAGACGTACTACCGGGACCGGGTGGTACGGGACGCGCAGCGTCGCCGCAGTGTCTGGGAGGTGCGGGTCAAGCAGAACCGCAACGCGCCGCCGCCGTGGAAGGACCACCTGCGGGACCGGTACTGGGGGCGGCCGGGCTGGGACGGCTACTGAACCGTCCCCGAGACCTCGGGGAGCCGCCCGGGAGGATGACGGCCCCGGGCGGAGAACCACCCGGGGCCGTACCGACGCCGACCGACAGGAATCAGTCGTCGTTCACACTGACCTACTCAGCCGCCGTTCAGACGAGCTACTCAGCCATCGTTGACGCTGGACCCATCAGTCGTCATTGACGATGGTGCCGAAGGCCAGTGGATCGGCCAACGTCACGCCGGGTAGCCCGGCCACGATCAGCGAAAACTTCTCGTCCGGCTCCCGGCGCTGATCGCCGTGCGCCAGCACCGGGAAGGCCACCGAGGTCTGGCCGGCGGCCAGGGTCCGGCAACCGGCGTACGACTGGAAGTCCGAACCGGCCGAGGCGGTGATGCCCAGCGTGGTGGCGCAGACCAGCACCGGCTGGGACAGCGGCCGGGACACGGTGACGGTGAAGGTCATCGGGGTGTCGCCCTTGTCGCCCTCCCGTACCGACACGTCCGCGACACCCAGCGACGCCCGGGAGCGGAACCGGGCGACCTGCGGGTCGTGGTCGCTGGCCCCCCGGTCGCCGATGCTCTCGGCGTCCGCCGGCTGGTCGGCGTTGATGTGCGCCGACCGCATCTGCACGAGGTCGCCGTACAACCTGTCGTTGACGAACAGGTTGTCCAGGGTCTGCGCCTGACCACCGAAGGTGTACGAGTACGCCGCCACCGGCACCTCGGCGACCAGGTTGTCCCACAGGTTGTGCAGCCCCGCGTCGTACAGCGGCCCCAGCTGGTCCGACGGGTTCGGGTTCGCCGCCGTGGCGATGGGATCATCGGGCCGGGGGAAGACGTTCAGGTCCCCGCCGTAGATCACCCGGGCGTTCCCGTCGGCCGCCTCGATCGCCCGTACCAGTGCGGCGCCGTACGCGGCCTGCTCCCGCCGCTGTCCGACCCGGGCGTCCGGGGTCGAGGAGTAGTGGTTGCTCACCGCCCACAGGGTGTAGTGCTCGGCCGAACCCGGCGCGGCGGCCACGGTGAACTTCCCGACCTGCGGCGCCCGGGTGTAGACGTTTGCGCCATCGACCCCGGTGGAGGTGTCCACGTCGGCCGGCAACACCGCGTTGAGCGCCTTGGGGTTCTGCACGTCGGAGTTGACCGGCAGGCCCGCCGACCGGTACGTCACCGTCGGCGCGGAGCCGAGGATCGGATCGGCCGGATCGGCCGGGGCCAGCGACAGCCGGTCGGTGCGGTAGAGGAAGGCCGAGGTGATGCCCCGGGCGTCCGAACCGGTCCGGTCGTACGCGGCCGCGTACGCCGGGCCACCGTTGGCCGCGATGGTCAGCGCCAGTTCCTGCACGGTGTCCGGTGCGCCGTCGGCGTTGTTGGTGTCGCCGCAGACCAGCGTGCCACCAGATATCGAGCAGATGTCCTGGTCCTCGGCCTCCTGCACCATGACCAGGTCGGGGCTGCGCAGGCTGTTGACGATCTGCCGGGCCTCCACCCCGAGTCGGGCGGTGTAGTCGGCAGCGCTGGCCGGCACATAGTCGAACGGCGGGCTGACTCCCGGGCAGCCGGAGTTGCCGGTGAAGTCGCAGCCGTCGAACGGGTCGTCCCGGTAGTCGTACAGGTTCTCCAGGTTGTACGTCGCGACCGCGACCTCCCGGGACCGGTCGGCCGGCTGCGGCGGGTTGTTCGCCGCCGGGTCGACGCCGGAGGCGAACGAGACCGCCTCAACCTGCACGCTGAACTTGCTGAAGGCGTAGTAACCGGCTCCGTAGGCGTCCGTCGAGACCGTGTCGAAGGTGCGGGCCGGGGGCAGCAGCGTGCCCGAGTCGCCCGCCGTGGCCTTCACCCCGCCCCCGCCCAGCAGGATCCGCTGGCCGTTGCCGTTGTCGAACAGGCCGGGCTGGTCGTCCAACGGATGCGCGTCCCGGAACACCCGCCGGGCGTACGGGTCGGCCCGCTTCATCAGCGGGTCGTCCCGGTCGACGACCCAGACCTCGGAGTCGGCGGTGGAGCCGAAGACATCCCGGGGCCCGGTCACCCCGCTGCCCGCGCGGACCCGCAGCCGCATCCCCTCGTGCCGCTCCCAGAACCGGTCCGCGGCGTCCGCGTCGGCCGGCGGGACGGCGTCGGTCACCTCGACCGAGGCGTTGACGTCCAGCCCCGAGTCCAGCTTGCGGACCAGCGAGGCGCTGGAGAGCTGGGTCAGGTTGTAGTACTCGGAGACCTTGCCGCGCAGTACCACCTCGTCGCCGACCGTCGGCGCGTAGCCGCCGATCAGGGTGTTGAAGCCACCCATGAAGACGTAGATCCCGTCGGAGGTCGACGGGTCACCGTCGGCGCTGCCCAGCCGGCTCTGGAGGAAGAACCCGTACTGGTCGGCTCCGGCGGAGGAGAGCGTGAGCAACTTCTGGGTGATCACACCCCGTACGTCGTAGGCGGTGGCGCTGGTGCCGTTGCCGGACGCCGGCGCCAGCGGCGACCGGTCGGTACGCCCGGACTCGTCGTCGCGGGTCTGCCCCTGCACCTCGCCCACCGACAACACGGTGGTGACCTGCACGGTCAGCGTGCAACTCGCGGTGCCGCCGTCGGCGTCCGTCGAGGTCACCGTCACCGTGTAGGAACCGGCCGGCAGGTCGGCGCCGGCCGTCACCGTCGCCGTGGCGGTGCCGCCGACGTCACCGGCGGGGCTGAACGCGGTACGGCTGATCGCCCCGGTCGTCGGGGTCACCGCGGTGACCGCCAGGTCGGTGATCGTGTCGTCCTGGTCGGTGGCCGTCACCTCGCGGGTGGCGGGGGTGCCGAGTTCGGTGGTGAGCGGGCCACCGCAGGCCAGCGTGGCGGGATGGTCCACCGGACCGCCGCCGATGCTGTGCGCGCCCAACCCGTCGAAGGTGTCGGTGGGATATCCGGTCCACTGGGCGGCCGGGTCGAACGGATCACCCGGATCGGTGTCACCGCTGGTCACCGACGGCAGCCGACGCAACGTGTTGTCGGCGGTGCTGGTCAGCCCGGAACCCCACTCGGTGCCCGGGTCGACACCCACCTGACCGAAGGCGTCGAGCACGGCGCCGCCCCTGGCCAACACGACGGCGTCGTCGCCGTTGAACAGGGACGCCCCGGTGGTCTGGTCGGCCTGGGCCAGGACGGCCGGCGCGGCAGAGGCGGCGGCGAAGACGAACACGTCGCCCGCGGCCACGGTGCCGGTGAGCGGGATCGACGTCGGCGAGGTGCCGCCGTTGAAGTAGAGCCGAAGCTGGTATCCGCCGGCCGCCAGGTCAATGGCCGAACCGGTGCCGTTGTACAGCTCGATCGCCTTGTTGTTCGACGAGCCTTCCACGTATTCCGAGATGAACAGGTCGGTCGGCGCGGCGCTTGCCGCGATCGGTGCCAGGGCCACCGCCGGGATGGTGACGGCGACGGCGGTGGCGAGCGCGGCGAGGGTACGCGGGCGCATTAAGCCTCCACGATGGGTGGATGGGAACCCACGCACGGTAAAGGGTCGCCATGGCCGGCGTCCATACCATGAGTGAACGGTGTCGGTCGCCGAACGGTGGGAAAGGAAGGGCCCCCTGTTATCGCTTTTTGTATAGGAAGGGCCCCCTCCTAACCACCGAGGTCAGGTTCCCGAACTGAGCCGGTGGACGAGTTGGCCGACCTCCACGCCGTACTCGTACCACTCCCGGTCCGGGGCGAAGCCCAGCTCCGAGTTGACCCTGCGCATCGGTTCGTTGCTCTCGGCGTTCCAGGTCTGCACCTCGGCCAGTTTCGGCTCGGCCGAGCGCAGTTCCAGCAGCATCCGCGCCTTGATCGCCCGGTCGATGCCGAAGCCCCGGTGGTCCCGGCCGACGATGGTGTCGTACTGGTCGGCCCGGGTCGGGTGCTGGGCCGGCACCACCACCTCGGTCAGCGCGGCCACCTCACCGGTGTGGTCGTGCCGGGCCAGCACGATGTACGGCTTCATGCCGCGCCGGTGCAGGCAGTCGAGACTGTCCCGGAGCCGCTGCGGATCGTACGAACTGGGCCGCAGTTCCAGGTCGCCGTCGTCGCCGTCCTCGGCGTCGCGTACCTCGGCCTTGGCCCGCGCGTACGCCTCGATCAGATCGTCCGGTGGCCCGCCCGAATAGAACCGCACGGTGTAGTCGAGGGGGGTCGCGTCGGCCATCTCCGTCACGGCCGCCCAATCCACCGTGGACAACCGGAGCACGCTGCGGGTCTCCACGTACTCCCGGCTGAACCCCAGCGACGAGTAGAAGCCGACCGCCGGGGTGCCGCCCGGCACCTCGACGCCGAGGGCGTTGAAACCCTCCTGGTAGACCCGGTGTGCGGCGGTGTCGATCAGCCGTCGTCCGAGCCCGCTGCGCCGCTGGTCGGGGTGGACCAGGAGTTCGATGACCCCGATGTCGCCGAGCAGCAGGACCTGGATGTGCCCGGCCACCCGCCCCGGCCGACCGTCGGCGGTCGGCTCCTCCCCGGCGATCCAGGAGATCCGGCGCTCGCCCGGCATGACCTCGGAGAGGTATTCACGTAGCGCCGCATCGTGCCAGGGCGGGTCGTCGGGTAGATCGGTCGCGAAAACCGCGTTGAGCGTGTCGAGGAATGACCCGATCTCGGCGGCAGACGCGGTTCGTGGATCCCACTCGCGCACCATCACCCGTACAGCTTGCCGTCATCGTTCGTCGGGGGGAAGTGTCCGGTCCGTCAAGGTGTGGGAGCCATTACGCTACGTGCGGCTGGCCGCGCCGTACCGGTTCGCCGCGTCGTAGACCGCGCGCGCGTACGGCTGGACCTCGTTGTACGAGAGAATGGCGGCCCACCAGTCCTCGGTGATGCTGAGGTTCCGCCCGCCCGCGCAGAGGTAGTTGGCGGCGGCCAGCGCGGCGTCGTCGACGTCCTGCGGGTCGATCTGGCCGTCGTTGTCGGCGTCCATCCCGGTGGTGCGCCAGGTGGACGGGATGAACTGCATCGGCCCGAGCGCCCGGTCGTACTGCCGGTCGCCGTCGAGCTGGCCGCCGTCGGTGTCGGCGATCCGTTGCCGGCCGCCCGCGCCGTCCAGCGGCAGGCCGATGATCGCCGGCTGCACCTTGCCGTCCGGCAGCAGCTTCGAGCCGTTGACCGAGCCGTGCGCGGATTCGACCTTGCCGATCGCGGCCAGCGTGGTCCAGGTCAGCCCGCACGAGGGCTTGGTCTGACCGAGGACGAGTTCGGCGTAGCCGTACGCCTGCAGGGCCACGACCGGAATGTCCACCCGGGTCGCGGTCTGCCGCGCCCACCCGGCCAGCGCGTCGGCGGGTCGTCCGCCCGCGGCGTTGCCGCCGGCTGGCGGGAGGCTGGTCCCGGCCGACGGGATCGGTCCGGTCGGCTCGGCCGACGCACTGGCCCCGACGGCCGGCGCGGCCGCGGTGGTTGGCGCGGTCGGTCCGGCGGCGACCTGCCGGGGTGGCCGCGCGGTGGCGGGGACGACAAGCGCGCCGGCCACCCCGGCCGTGGCGACCAGGACCAGCAGCAGGACCGCCGGCACCGCGACCCGGCCGGCCGGCCGCCGGGACCAGGTGTGGACCGCCCGCGCGCCCTGGGTGACCGCCCGCCGGACCGGCATCCGGCGAGCCGCGTGCGCGAAGGGTATCCGGCGCCGGGAACGCACCGGTGCCAGGTCGGGTCTGGTGGCGTCGAGGGTGGGTTCGTTCGCGGCGGTCGCAACTTCCGCCGCCGGACCGTCTGGTGTGCTCGGGCCGTCCGGCGTGGTCGGGCCGGCCGATGCTGTCGGGCCGTCCGGTGTGCTTGGGCCGTCGGGTGTGCTCGGGCCGTCCGCCGGGATCCGCTGCCTGGGTACCGCCGGCCGCAGCCGATAGGTGCCCGGCCGAATCTCCTCGCCATCCGCCACCCGTCGAGTATTCCCCATACCGCCGCGATCGTCAGGTGCGGTCGTACGCTTGCCGCATGCCCCGTTACGAGTTCCGGTGCCGCGCCTGCGGCGACACCTTCGAGGTCAACCGATCGATGACCGAGTCCGCGAACCCGGCGACCTGCCCGCAGGGACACGATGACACGGTGAAGCTGCTGTCCACCGTGGCCGTGACCGGACGCTCGACCGGCGGCGCGGCGGCGGGTGGCGCGCCGGCCGGCGGTGGTGGATGCTGCGGCGGTGGCTGTGGTTGCTGATGATGTGGCGTCCGTGATTTCCTAGGTTGTCGCTTCTCGCCTGATCGGTGCGGTAGAGCCGCTTGGTCGAGAACCTCACTCGATCACCGGTTGGCACCTTGGTACGCCTCGCGCCACCCGTTTCTACGATGCGCCGGGAAGCCGTTGTGCGGCAGCATGAACGCGACTTCCAGGGGGCGGAGGTTCGACGTATGTCGGCACGGAATCACCTGCCCAGCGGCCTGGTGACCTTCCTGTTCACCGACATCGAGGGCTCGACACGGTTGGCCCAGATGCTCGGTGCCGGTTACCGACCGGTGCTCAGCGAACATCGCCGGTTGCTGCGCACCACGCTTGCCGCGAACGGTGGGACTGAGCTGTTCACCGAGGGCGACTCGTTCTTCGTGGCGTTCCCGGACGCCTCGGCGGCGCTGCATGCCTGCCTGGTGGCGCAGCGGGCGCTGGCCGAGCACGACTGGCCCACCCCGGAGTCGGTGCCCCGGGTCCGGATGGGCCTGCACACCGGCCACGCCGAACCGCTGGCCGGGGAGTACGCCAGCGCCGAGGTCCACCGGGCGGCCCGGGTCGCGGCCGCCGCGCACGGCGGCCAGGTTCTCTGCTCGGGGGCCACCGCCCGGCACGCGACCCCGCTGCCGTCCGGTGCCTCCCTGCTGGATCTGGGGCTGCACCGGCTGCGCGGCTTCGACGACCGGGAACGCCTGTTCCAGCTCGTCGCTCCCGGGCTGGAACGCCAGTTCCCCCGGCCCCGTACGGCCGACAACATCCCGCACAACCTGCCCACCCAGGCCACCTCGTTCGTCGGTCGCGGCGCGGAACGGGCCGAGCTGCGCCGGCTGACCCAGAACCACCGGCTGGTCACGGTGGTCGGGGCCGGCGGTTCCGGCAAGACCCGGCTGGCCGTCGAGGTGACCGCCGGGATCGTCGAGGCCCATCCGGACGGCGTCTGGTTCGTCGACGTCGCCACGGTCACCGACCCCGGCCTGGTGGCGTTCGCCATCGCCGCCGTGCTGGGCCTGCGTCCGGAGCCGGGCCGGCCGATGCTTGAGACGCTGGTCGAGTACGCCGCGTCCCGGCGGGTGCTGTTCCTGCTCGACACCTGCGACGCCCAGCCGGCCGCGACGGCCGAGGTGATCTCCCGGCTGCTGGCCGGCGGCGGCGGGGTCCGGGTGCTGGCCACCAGTCGTGAGTCGTTCGGGCTGCCCGGTGAGGTGATCTGGCGGATTCCGCCGCTGTCCGGCGAGCCGAGCCCGGACGGCGGACCGAGTGACGCGCTCGCGTTGCTGCTCGACCGCACGGCCGCCGCCCGGGGTGGCCGGCCCGCGGCACCGGCCGAGACCGAGGGACTGCAGCGGGTGGCCGTGCGGCTCGACGGACTGCCGCTGGCGATCGAGCTGGCCGCGGCCCGGCTGCGGGTGCTGTCGGCGGGTCAGCTCGCCGAGCGGTTGGACGACGTGCTCGGGGCGCTGGACGCGGGCCGGGAGGGCCCGGACCGGCCGGCCGTGCAGAATCGCAGGTGGATGGGCAACCAGCACGACACGGTGGATCTCGCGGCCGCCGCGATCGGCGCGGCCCCGGCACCCGCCGCGCGTGCCGCGCAGCGGTCGGCGATCCAGCGGCACGTGACCATGCAGGCCACGGTGACCTGGTCCTACCGCACGCTGAGCCCCCGGGCCGCCCGGCTGCTGCGCTGGCTGGCCGTGTTCTGCCGGCCGGTGGAGCTGGCGACCGTGGAGTGGCTGCTCGAGGACGAGGATCCGCTCGACCCGCTGTCGGTGCTGGTGGACAAGTCGATGGTCCAGGCCGAACCGCACGCCTCGGGCAGCACCTACCGGATGCTCGACCCGATCCGGGCGTACGCGGCACGCCGGCTCGCCGACGCGGGCGAGGAGGAGACCGCGCGCAACCGGCACGTGGCCTGGTGCCTGCACGCGCTGCGCCGTGCCTGCCTCGGGCCGGACGGCCAGCCGATCACCCTGTCGCTGTACGCGCTCGACCCGCTCGCCCACGAACTGCGGGCGGCGTTGCGCTGGACCGCCACCGGGGGCAGCGCCCGCAGCGGGCTGCAACTGGCCGGCGGGATGGACCAGTGGTGGCGGGAACGCGGCCTGGCCCGGGAGGGTCGGTTGTGGCTGTTCCGGCTGTACGGGCGGATCGCCGAGACCGGCGAGCAGATCCCCGAGGCGGAACTCGCGGCGGCGTACCACATGCACTCCCTGCACGCCGGGGCCGACGGTGAGCTGGCCGAGGAGCTGCGGTTCTCGCAGCGGGCCGAGGCCGCGGCCCGACGAGCCGGTGACGCCGGCCTGCTGGCCCGGGTGCTGGCCGGGCGGGCGGCGCCGCTGATCGACATGGCCCAGTTCAGTGAGGCCGAGCGGGTCTGCCGGGAGGTGATCGGCTGGGCCGACGACAACGGGGTGCCGGGGGACGCGCTGTTCGCGGTGTTCCGGCTGGCGGAGCTGCTGTGGCGACGGGGTGCCCTCGACGAGGCCGCCGAACTGCTCGCCGCGGCCCGGCCGATCGAGGCGGGGCTGCCGGCCTCCCGGGGCCGGCGTACCGTCGACATGGTGCTCGGGATGGTCGCGCTCGGCCGTGGTGATCTGGTCGCGGCGCACGATCACCTGGTGGTGGCGTTGCGCTCGCGGATGACGCACGGCTTCCACGGTCGGGCCTGCGAGACGTTGACCGCGATGGCCGTGCGCTGCGCCTGGGGTGACGAGCCGACACTGGCGGCCCGGTTGTTCGGCGCGGCCCAGGCCACGGCGACGGCGTTGCGGTGCGCGCCGAGCATCTACAGCGGCTACTGGCTCCAGGAGCAGACGGCGGTCCGGGAGGTGCTCGGCGACCGGGCGTTCGACGCCGCCTACACCGAGGGCGGGCGGTTGAGCCTGGAACAGGCGGCGGCCATCGCGCTCGCCGTGGAACACCCGGACCTGGCCGTCGACTCGGCCCGGTTCACCGCGCTGGATCCACCCAGGCAGCGCGCCGGTGACGGGGACGCGTTGGTGCAGTGGCGGGCCACGGACCGCGGCGACGGCGGCTGACCGACGGGAAGACGTCCAATCCGGTTAGTGTCCTGTACATGCGTTCAGCGTTTGATGATCGGACTGCGAAGGCGGTCATTCGCGACGAGGCTCTCGAGCTGTTCGCCCGGTTCGGTCCGGACGCGGTGACGGTGCGGCGGATCGCCGCCGCCGCCGGGGTGTCGCCGGCCCTGGTGGTGCACCATTTCGGATCCAAGGAGGGACTGCGACAGGCCGTGGACGAGCGGGTGGCCCTGGTCTTCGACGAGCTGTTCGGGGCGGTGACCGCCGATCCGGCCGCTTTCGACTGGGCGATGGCGGAAACTGACGCCTCGCTGGCCGCGCTGGTCATGGGTCGGTTGCCGCCGGACTCGCCGATCCCGGCGTACCTGCGGCGGTTGTGGCTGACCGGGGACGAGGCCGGCTCGGCGTTGTTCCGGAAGTGGTACGACGCGAGCGTGGCGATGCTCGACGCCCTGCAATCGGCCGGAGTGCTGACCGGGTCGGCGGATCCACCCTTGCGTGCGGCGTTCGTGATGGTCAACGATCTGGCCGTGTTGTTGCTGCGTGACCAACTCACCGCCACTCTCGGGCTCGACCCGCTGGGTCCGGACGGGTTGCGGAGATGGCTGGGCGAGGCGATGGCGGTGTACCGGGATGGACTGTTCGCCGGCCCGGCACCGCACTGAGCGCCGACATCCCGGACTCACAACCGGGTGCGGCAGCCGGCTCACCGTCCCACCTGTGCGGCTTGGTCCGGACCGCCGTCGGTTACGACACTGGCCGTCGGCCCGGCCAGCACCGCCTGCGCCAGCCGGACGCCACCGGGCAGCCGGGTGGTGGCGAGCGCGAGCGCCCGTGCGGTAATCCGCCACCGGCTCGACGGCACCAGCCACTGCGCGGTCTGCCGACCGGCCCGCTGCTTGACCCGCACCGACGGACGCACCCGTTCCTCGTAGCGGGCCACCGCCCGCTCCGGCGCATCCAGGCGCAACTGCTCGGCGAGCACGTACGCGCCACCCATCGCCATCGAGGCGCCCTGCCCGGCCAGCAGCGACACCGCCTGACACGCGTCCCCGACCAGGGCGACCCGGCCCCGGGCCCAACCGTCCAACTCGATCTGGGCCACCTGGTCGTAGTACAGATCACGCCCCGACGGGCAGTGTCGCAGGGCCAGGTCGACCAGGTCACCCATGCCACCGTAGGTGCGAAGCAGCGCGCCGCGCGGGTCCTGCGGCAGCCGCGGGTCGGCGCTGTGGTGGGTCAACCAGACCGCGAGCCGACCGTCATTGGTCGGATACAGACCGACCTGCCGGTCCGGCACGGCGGTGAGCAGGAACCGGGCGCCGACGCGGGCGCGCAGGTCGTCGTCGGCGCACAGGTAGGACGCGGTGTGGAACCCCAGGTACCGCAGCAGCGGCGGTTCGGGGCCGAAGGCCAACTCCCGCACCCGTGAGTGGATCCCGTCCGCACCCACCAGCAGGTCGGCCCGTTCGACAGTGCCGTCGCTGAGCACCACCTCCACACCGTTCGCGGTCTCGGCCACGCTGTGGACGGTCGTCGCGTAGCGCACCGGCACTCGATCACCGAGCACGTCGTACAGGACACGCTCCAGGTCGCCGCGCATGAATGTGAACGCCCGCCCGCCGAGTGCGGCGGCGAAGCCGTCGTAGTCGAACCATCCACGTCCCCGTCCGGCCGGATCCAGGTAACGCAACACCGTGTTCACCGTCTGGATGTCACGCAGGCGCGGGAGCATCCCCATCCGTTCCGCCACGTCGTACCCGGAGCCGACGAAGTCGATCATGTAACCGGCGTCCCGTGGGCCGGCGGCATGCTCCACCAGCAGTACCTGCCAGCCGTCTCGCTCCAACCACCAGGCCAACGTCAGGCCCGCGATCCCCGCACCACAGATGACCGCCCGCACGATCCCTCCCTCAGGGCTGAACGCTTGAACCGTAGACCGAACAACTGTTCAGTCTCGATGGCAACCCTAGCCGCGGTGGGATGCAGCTGGCAACCATCGCGCTGCCCGACGAGGGCGGCGTGCGGCGCCTGTCGGGTCTGCTACCCGGTCCGGCTATCGCGGTGCCGTCCCGCCGTGCCAGGCGCGGGCGAGTCGGCGCACCGCCTCGTCCATGAGGTCGGCCGGCGCGGCGGCGTAGCTGAGCCGCAGGTGCGGCGCCGGAGGCTCGGCGGCGTACCAGGGGCGGCCGGGGAAGACCACGACCCCTTCAGTCGCCGCGGCGGCGGCCAGCGCCACGTCGTCGGTGCCCTCGGGCAGGCGTACCCAGAGGTGCAGGCCGCCGCGCGGGACCGGCCGCTGGTCGAGCTCGGGAAGGTGCCGGCGGAGTGCGGTCAGCAGCGCGTCGCGGCGGGTCCGCAGCGCGGTGCGCAGAGCGCGGCGGTGGCGGGTCCAGGCCGGCGCGGTGACGAACTCGATGGTGGCCTGTTGCAGCGGACCGGCGACGAAGAAGTCGTCGAGCAGCCGCGCCGCGCGCAGCCGGGCCCCGGCCGGACCACGGGCGCCGAGCGCGGCGATCCGCAACCCGGGCGCCGCCGACTTGGCCAGTGAGCGCAGGTAGATGACGTGTCCGTCGGGGTCGTCGGCGGCCAACGGCGGCGGGCTCTCCCCGTCGATGGTGAGGTCGCGGGCGTAGTCGTCCTCGATCAGGAACGCGCCGGCTTCGCGTACCGCCTCGGCGACCCGGGCCCGGCGGTGTTCGGCCAGGGTGGCGCCGTTCGGGTTGGCGTGGAGCGGCTGGCAGTAGTACAGCCGGGCACCGGTGCGGGCGAACGCGGCGGCGAGGTGGTCGGGCCGTACGCCGTCGGAGTCCACGGGCACGGGCACCACCCGCAGCCCGGCCGCCCGGGCGGCGGCGAGCGCGCCCAGGTAGGTGGGCGACTCGACGAGCACGGTGTCGCCGGGCTCGGCGAGCGCGCGTAGCGCCGTCGACAGGGCGGCCTGCCCGCCGGGACAGATCAGCATGTCGTCGGCGCGCAGCCCGGCCCCGGCCTCGCGGGCGAACCAGGCACGCAGGTCCGCGCGTCCTTCGGTCGGCCCGCGCTGCCAGGAGGTGGGCTGGCGGGCCGCGCGGGCGAGCGCGGCGCCGAGCGCGGCGGCGGGCTGCAGATCCGCGTCCAGGTAGCCGCCGGACAGCGGGATCGCGCCCACGGGCGGTAACGCCAGTAGCGCCTGCATCTCCGCCTCGCCCGGCCGACGGGGACCGAGCGCGACGGTCTGCCAGGACAGGTCCGGGGCGGGTGGCTCGTCGGGGCGGGCGGTCACGAAGGTGCCCCGGCCGGCTCGTGCCTCGATCAGGCCCTCCGACACCAGTTGCCGGACCGCCTCGGCGACGGTGACCGGTGAGGCGTGATGTCGGGCGGTCAGCTCGCGTACCGAGGGCAGCCGCGTTCCGGGGAGTGCGGTGGCCACCATGCCACGCAGATCTTGGATAACGCGCTGGGCTGCGTTACCGTTATTCATGAGGGGTAAGGGTAGCGTTACTGTCAAGGAAGCGATAACGGCGGATCGGTTGGCCGGCCTCGCCCTCGGGGCGCTGGGCGTGCTCGCCTTCAGCCTGTCGCTGCCGGCCACCCGCGTCGCGGTGCGCCAGCTCGATCCCTGGTTCGTGGCCTTCGGCCGGGCCGTCGGCGCGGGGCTGCTGGCGGCGGCGTACCTCTGTCTCACCGGCGCACCCCGACCCACCCGACAGCAGTGGCGGCGGCTGTCGCTGGTCGCCCTCGGCGTCGTCGTCGGGTTTCCGCTGTTCACCTCGTTGGCCCTGACGACCAAGACCTCAGCGCACGGCGCGGTCGTCATCACCGTGCTGCCCGCGATGACCGCCGTGTTCGCGGTGCTGCGGGCCGGCGAACGCCCACCACCGTTGTTCTGGGTCGCGAGCGCCGGTGGGCTGCTGGCGGTGCTCACCTTTCTCGGCGCCAGCGACGCGGTACACGGTGCGCTGTCCGCCGCCGACCTGTTCCTGCTCGTCGCGGTCGTGCTCTGCGGGCTCGGGTACGCCGAGGGCGGCGCGCTGGCCCGCGACCTGGGCGGGGCGCGGACGATCTGTTGGGCGTTGCTGCTCTCGCTGCCCGTCACCGTGCCCGTCGCGGCGATCGTCGCCACGATCCACCCACCGCACCCCGGTGCGGTCGCCTGGTCGGCCCTCGGCTACCTCACCGCGGTCTCCATGTTCCTCGGGTTCTTCGCCTGGTACGCGGGCCTGGCCCGGGGCGGAATCGCGCAGGTCGGCCAGATCCAACTCGCCCAACCGGTGCTCACCCTGATCTGGTCGGCGCTGCTGCTCGGTGAGGCCGTCACCCCGGCCGCCATCGCGGCGGCCCTGGTGGTGCTGGCCTGCGTCGTGCTGATCCAACGCACCCGAGGCGGCGCGCGGGCCGCCGTGGTCGAGCGGGCCTGACCCGGCGGCGCGCCCGCATCGGCCCCGGTTCACGCGGCCCAGCGACCCGGCGACGCAGCGGGCCGGTCGGCTCGGACTGCGTTGCCCCAGCGGCCCGACAGGCGCGGTTTGCACCGGTCGGCGCGGGGTACGCGGGCCGCGGCGGAAGGAGGACGCGGTGCGGATCGGTATCATCGGCTGCGGCCGGATCGGCGGCACGTTGGCGCGGCACTTCGCGGCGGCGGGCCACGAGGTCGCGGTGGCGAACTCCCGGGACCCGGAAACCCTGGCGCCGGTGGCGAACGAACTCGGTGCGGTACGCGCCACCACCGTGACGGCGGCGGCCACCTTCGGCCCGGTGGTCGTGGTCAGCATCCCGTTCGGCCGGTACCGGGAACTGCCCGCCGCACCGCTGGCCGGGCGGATCGTCGTGGACACCACGAACCACGAACCGGACCGGGACGGACCGCTCCCCGAGCCGGCGGCCGGGCGGCCGGGCTCAAGCGAGCTGATCCAACGGCACCTGCCGGACAGCCGGGTGGTCAAGGCGTTCAACACCATGCGCTGGGACCACCTGCGCGACTACCACCACGAGGCCGGCGCGCTGGAGCGGTACGCCATCCCGGTCTCCGGCGACGACGACCGGGCCAAGTGGACGGTCCTCGACCTGGTCGAGCAGATCGGTTTCCAACCCGTGGACGTCGGCGACCTGCGACACGGTGGGCGGCGACACGAACCGGGCAGCCCGGTCTTCATGGCCGACCTGACCGCCGGGGAGCTGCGGGCCCGGCTCGGTGAACCGGTGCGCTGACGGACAGCCGGCACCCCTTTGCCGTACCCGCACTCTTAGCCGCACCTTAAACCCGGAGCCGGCGGTTTCCGTCCCCGCCGATGCGCCCTAGCATCGTCGGGTGCGTTCCCGTGCCCTCCCCCTACTGACCGGCCTGGTCGTGCCGTTCGTCGCCGGCCTCGCGCTGGCCGGCTGCGGCGCCAAGGGCGACCCACCGGCGCAGCCCCAGTTCGTCGCCGCGTCCCCGCAGGCCGACGCGACCCAGCCGGCCACCACCCCGACGGCGTCGCCCAGCCCCAGTGGCCGGCCGCGCCCCTCGACGAGCCCGGCCGCCCGACCGCCGAGGGCGGGCAACCCCAACGGACACGCCAGCGTGCCGGCCGAGGCCCGCGCGGTGGACACCAGCCATCCGACCCGGCGGATCGGCACCGGTACGGCCGCGAGTTGCACCTCGAAGGCCGTCGTGGCGGCCGTCGCGGCGGGTGGCGTGATCACGTTCGACTGTGGTCCGGCACCGGTGACGATCCGGATGACCGCGACGGCCAAGGTGCGCAACGCCAGTTCCCGGGTGGTCCTGGACGGCGGCGGAAAGGTCACGCTCAGCGGTGGTGGAAGCCGGCGCATCCTCTACCAGAACACCTGCGACCAGGCCCTGGGCTGGACCACCTCGCACTGCCAGAACCAGTCGAGCCCGCAGCTGGTGGTACAGAACCTGACCTTCACCGCCGGCAACTCGACCGGGGACCGGACCGAGGGCGGTGGCGGCGGCGCGATCTTCGTCCGGGGTGGACGTTTCAAGGTGGTCAACTCGCGGTTCACCGGCAACCGCTGCGACTCCAGCGGGCCCGATCTCGGCGGCGCGGCCCTGCGGGTGCTCAGCCAGTACGACAACGCCCCCGTGTACGTGGTGGACAGCACCTTCTCCGGCGGCAGGTGCGCCAACGGCGGAGCCACCAGCAGCATCGGGGTGTCCTGGGTGTTCCTGAACAGCGTGCTCAGGGACAACTCGGCGATCGGCAGGGGGGCCAACCCGGCCCGGGGCGGCACCCCCGGTGGCGGCAGCGGCGGGGCCGTCTACTGCGACGGCAACGAGTTCACGGTCCGGATCGCCGGGACGGTGATCGAGGGAAACCACGCCAACGAGGGCGGCGGGGCCGTCTTCTTCGTCAGCAACAACCGGACCGGCACCATGCGGATCGAGGGCTCGACGCTGCGCGGCAACCCCAGCGCCGGATTCGAGACGCCCGGCTTTCCCGGCATCTTCTTCCTCGGTGCCCGGAACCCGTCGGTGACCCGCTCCACCCTGCGCCGCTGACCAGCAGTCCGCTCGCTCAGGTCAACGCCCAGGCGAGGATCAGTCCGAGGTACGCCGCGCCGAGCCCGCCGACGATGCTGACCAGCACGTTCGCCAGGGCGTACCAGTGGGCGCCGGTGCGGGCCAGCCGCACGGTCTCGTAGCCGAAGGTCGAATAGGTGGTCAACGCGCCGCAGAAGCCGGTGCCGGCCAGGGCCGCCAGGGTGGGATCCGCCGGCAGGCCGGCGAGGAACCCCAGCAGCAGTGAACCGGCGATGTTGACGGTCAGCGTGCCCCACGGGAAGACCGAGCCGTGCCGGGCCTGCACCGCCCGGTCGGTGAGGTACCGCAGGGGGGCGCCCAGGGCGGCGCCGAGGGCCACCAGCAGCAGGGTCACCGGGCACCCCCGGCCCGCTCGGTGCCGGGAACGGATTCGGGGTCTCCCGTACCGCCGAGGAAGGACCCCGGGGCGGCGGGGACCAGCCGGCCGGCGACGGCCGTACCAACCCAGACCGCGACCACGGCGGCGAGCAGGGTCGCCAGCAGGTAGGTCAGGGCGGTGAACGCGGCGCCGGCGGCGACCGCGCGCTGAATGTCCACGACGTACGTCGAGAACGTGGTGAAGCCGCCGAGCACGCCGACGCCGAGGAACGGGCGGACCAGCCGGCGCCGCGACCAGAGCCGCTCGACGAGCACCATCAGTACGCCGATGAGCAGGCATCCGGTGACGTTGACCGCGAAGGTGGCCCACGGAAAACCGTCCGGGGTGGCCGGCACCGCCCGTTGCAGGGCGGCTCGGGCCACCGCGCCGAGCATCCCGCCCGCCGCGATGGCGCCAAGCACCGCAGGCGCGGCGGTGGGAAGTTCGCGGCGGTCTCGTCGCAGCCGCAGATCGACGTCGGGATCGATGCGGGGGTCGATCGGCGGGGGCGGTCCGGGACGGTCGGGCACGGAATCCTCCTACCAGATCGTTTCCTGGTAGGGACCGTTGGCGTACGTTCGCGGTTCTCCCGGACGGGACGGCGGGCCCCACCGCCGGATCGATGCCACTATAGCCGGCGCCCTCGCCGCACCCACCGGTCCCGGTGGGCCACCCGGGCAGCCGGCGGATCGGGACCGACTCGACCGCCCGGGTGGGCTGGGGCTCGCCCGCGTGGGCTGGGCCTCGCCCGCGTGGGCTGGGCCTCGCCCGCGTGGGCTGGGGCTCGCCCGACTGGGCGGGCGGGCGTGGTCAGCGAGCCATGACCGGTTCCTGGGCGCCGAGGAACTGGAGCATCGCCCGGTTGATCTCGTCGGGATGCGTCCACGGAATCCCGTGCGGGCCGTCCTGGATGGTCACGAACTGGCTGTCCGGCAACATCTCATGCACCCGAGGTGAGGTGTTCGGGTAGGGCAGGACCTTGTCCGCCGTACCGTGGATGATCAACAGTGGTACGTCGATCCGTGGCACGTCCATCCGGAAGTCCGTCATCCAGGTCTTGATGCACTCGTACGTGCCGATCGGTGACGCCCCGACCGCGACGTTCCAGTGGCCCCGGTAGGCGTCCTCACTGACCCGCTTGCCCCGGGTGTCCGGCCAGTTGAAGAAGTTGTTCATGAACGTCGTCTGGAAGGCGAACCGGTCATCCGCGCAGGCGTCCAGGAAGCCCTCGAAGAGACTCCGGTCCAGCCCATCCGGGTTGTCGGCGGTCTTCAGCAGGAACGGCGGGATGTTACTGATCAGCACCGCCCGGTTGACCCGTGCCGACCCGTACGTGCTCAGATACCGGGTCACCTCGCCGGTTCCCATCGAGTGGCCGACCAGCACGGCGTCCTGGAGGTCCAGCTCGGACATCACCACGTTGAGATCCGAGGCGAACGTGTCGTAGTCGTACCCCGTACCCGGTTGGCTGGAGTTGCCGAAGCCACGGCGGTCGTAGGTGATGGTCCGGTAGCCCGCCCCCAGCAGGGCGGGGATCTGCTTCTCCCAGGCGGTTCCGCTCAGCGGGAACCCATGGATGAGCACCACCGGCGGTCCCTCGCCGTGATCGGTGTAGTACAGGTCGATTGGGGCGGAATTCTCCGCGCCGACCGCGATGAAGGGCATCGGAATCTCCTCCGCTGAGAAACTGTCCGGTCCGGACCCGCGTTCCCGTTCGGAGTGGCGACATGCCCCGGGCGCTCGACCCGGCCGGCCCGGCGTTCCAGACGACGTCAATGCCGCGTTCCAGGCGGCGTCAAAAGGGGGCCCTTCCTATACAAAAAGCGATAACGGGGGCCCTTCCTTTCATCGGAGGCGTCGGAGGTGGGAAAACGGGTAACCGGGCTCCCGGTTGCCCTCAGGAGGCCCGGATGTCCGTCGTCGACGCTGCCGTGTACGTCGCCGGTCACCGCCTCGCGTCGCCGAAGACGCTCGCCGACACCTATCGTTGCCTGCGTTCGCACGACGGCGCGGTGGCGTGGATCGGGCTCTACCGGCCGGACGCCGCGCAACTCGCCTCGCTGGCCGCGGAGTTCAAGCTGCACGAGTTGGCGGTGGAGGACGCCATCACCGCCCACCAGCGGCCCAAGCTGGAAAGGTACGGCGACACCGTGTTCGTGGTGCTGCGGGCGGCCCGATATCTCGAATCCCGCGAGGAGGTCGGGTTCAGCGAACTGCACGTCTTCATCGGCACCGGGTTCGTGGTGACGGTGCGGCACGGTGAGGCGCCGGACCTGGCCGCCGTACGCCGGCGGATGGAGGGCGAGCCCGCGATGCTGGCCGGCGGTCCGCAGGCGGTGCTCTACGCGATCCTCGACCAGGTGGTCGACGGATACCTGCCGGTGGTCGCCGGGCTGGAGAACGACATCGACGAGATCGAGACCGAGGTGTTCGGTGGCGCCCCCACGGTCAGCCGGCGGATCTACGGGCTGAGCCGCGAGGTGATCGAGTTCCAGCGCGCCGTCCGGCCGCTCGGCGCGGTGCTGGGCGCCCTGGAGGCGGGGGTCACCCGGTACGAGACCGGCGAGGAAATGCGACGCTATCTGCGGGATGTCGCCGACCACCTCACCCAGGTGGTGGAGCGGGTGGACGGCTTCCGGCAACTGTTGCAGAGCATGCTGGCGGTCAACGCGACGCTCGTCGGACAGCAGCAGAACGACGAGATGAAGAGCCTCACCGAGGCCAGCTTCCAGCAGAACGAGGAGATCAAGAAGATCTCCGCGTGGGCGGCCATCCTGTTCGCGCCGACGCTGATCGGCACCGTGTACGGGATGAACTTCAGCCACATGCCGGAACTGGGCTGGCGGTTCGGCTATCCCCTCGCACTGCTGCTGATGGCGTTGGTCTGCGGCGGCCTCTACCTGATCTTCCGCCGCCGCGACTGGCTGTGACCGCCACCGCTTGGTTGATCATGAAGTTAGCGGGGCCCGCATCGGCGTGTCGCGGGGCTAACTTCATGATCAACGGGGAGGGGAGGGGAGGGAGGGGGTGGGTGGGGGAGGGGGGGAG
>NZ_JBTIXF010000043.1:0-57578 GCF_055793945.1 Plantactinospora sp. A48
AAACCCACCCACACCCCCCACACCCCACCAACCACTCCCCTCCCCCACCCTCCCCACACCCCCCCCCCCCCCCCCCCACCACATGCTCAGCCGGCCCGCCGGCCCGCCGGCCCGCCGGCCCGCCGGCCCGCCGGCCCGCCGGCCCGCCGGCCCGCCGGCAGGGTCGTCAGGAGACCGAGGCGGGGAAGCGGTCCCAGACCCGGTGCGTGGCCATCAGCCGCCGCACCCCGGCCAGGACGCCCGTCCCGGAATCGCCGGTCACCACGCCGGGAGCGCCGGCCAGCCCGGCTCGCTCCAACACCACGGCGCCGGCGCCCCAGCCGCCGATCGCCTTGGCGTGCCGCCAACTCTCCTGCACCAACAGCAGTACGCGGGGATCCACGAGCGACGCGTCCGCCGCACCCGCCTTGGCGTCCCGGGCCGGCAGCGCGTCCGGTGCCGGCGCCGGAGCCCCGGCGAGCAGCAGCGCGTCCAGCTCGACCGAACGGCCGGTGGCGAAGGTCCGCTGCACCGTGAGGTCGCCGACCTTGCCGCCGTGAGCGGCTGCGTCGATCTTGCCACCGTGGGCGGCGATCAGCAGGGGCACCATGCCGGCGGCGAACACCTCGCGCCGGACCAGCTCCACGCCGTCCAGGTCACCGTCGGCGTCGACCACGATGCCGATCATCCGGCCGTCGGCCGGCCAGTCCCGGCCCACCTGGGACAGGGCGGGGCTGGGCTCGACCTCGGCGAGCGGGCCGGTCGGTTCCGGGACGGGTAGCCCCAGGCCGACCGCGACCTGCGCGCAGAGCACGGGATCGATGTTGGCCAGGCATCGCAGCTGCCGTTCCCGGATCGGCTGGTGGTAGCACTTGCCCAGCTCGAAGGTGTACGCCCGGATGATGTGCTCCTTTTCGACCGGCGACATGCTCAACCAGAACAGGCGGGCCTGGCTGAAGTGGTCGTCGAACGAGACGGGGTTGGCTCGTACCTTGGGCGCCTCCGTCACCGTCACGGGCACGTCGAGGAAGGCGTTCTCGGCGTCCCCGGCCGGGAACGGGTTGCCCCCGTCGAGCGAGTTCGGCCGGTACGGCGCGACGCCCGCGTGGACGGCGTCCTGGTGGAACCCGTCCCGGAGCATGTCGTTGACCGGGGCGTGTGGACGGTTGATCGGGATCTGCGCGAAGTTCGGGCCGCCCAACCGGGTGAGCTGGGTGTCGACGTACGAGAAGAGCCGGCCCTGCAACAGCGGGTCGTTGGTGACGTCGATGCCCGGTACCAGGTTGCCGAGGTGGAAGGCGACCTGCTCGGTCTCGGCGAAGAAGTTCGTCGGCGTCCGGTTGAGCACGAGCCTGCCGACCGGCTGTACCGGCGCCAACTCCTCCGGGACGATCTTCGTCGGGTCCAGCAGGTCGATGCCGGCGAAGGTCTCCTCCGGGGTGTCGGGGAAGACCTGGACGCCGAGTTCCCACTCCGGGTACGCGCCGGCCTCGATGGCGTCGTAGAGGTCCCGCCGGTGGAAGTCCGGGTCCAGACCGCCGAGCAGTTGGGCCTCCTCCCAGGTCAGCGAGTGGACGCCCAGCTTCGGCTTCCAGTGGAACTTCACCAGCGTCGTCTGTCCGGCCGCGTTGACCAGCCGGAAGGTGTGTACGCCGAAGCCCTCCATCGTCCGGTACGAGCGCGGGATCCCCCGGTCGGACATGTTCCACATGGTGTGGTGCTGCGCCTCGGTGTGCAGCGAGACGAAGTCCCAGAACGTGTCGTGGGCGCTCTGCGCCTGCGGGATCTCCCGGTCCGGGTGCGGCTTCGCGGCGTGGATGATGTCGGGGAACTTGATCGCGTCCTGGATGAAGAAGACCGGCATGTTGTTGCCGACCAGATCGAAGGTTCCCTCGTCGGTGTAGAACTTCGTGGCGAAGCCACGGGTGTCCCGAACCGTGTCGGCCGAGCCCCGGAAACCGAGGACGGTGGAGAACCGTACGAAGACCGGGGTCTCCTTGCCCCTGCGCAGGAAGCCGGCCCTGGTGATCTCCTCGGCGCCGTAGCCCGTGAACACGCCGTGCGCGCCGGTACCGCGCGCGTGCACCACGCGCTCGGGGATGCGCTCGTGGTCGAAGTGGGTGATCTTCTCGCGGAAGTGGTGGTCCTGCATCAGGAGCGGGCCGCGTGGCCCGGCCTTCAGCGAGTGGTCCGTGTCGCGTAGCCGGGCCCCCTGCGCGGTGGTGAGATATTCGCCCTGCTGGCCGTTGGCGGTGGTCGGCGCACCGGTCTGCGCCCCGGTGGGGGTGCGTGTCTCGGGGGCGCCCTGCTCCTTCTTGGGCGGCAGCGGGTCGTGTGGCGTCGTCGGTTCCTCGACGGTGGGCGGGACGCTGCCCGGTGTTCCGGGGACGTCGGGGCTGACGAGGTCGGACACCTTCTCTGCCGCGGCCTCCACGGCTTCCTTGACCATCTTCACGGGCTTGCTGGAATCCATCGAGACACCTCTTCGGGAGCGGGCGACGGCCGGTTGATCCTGGCCCTACCCGGACAGGCGCCCCCAAAACGCCTGTGCGGCGCGGCGGGGGAGGGCCGCGTCGTCCTGGCATCGGCGGGGAGGGGCGGCGGCCCGTCCGGGCATCGCGGCGGGTCCGCGCGCCGCGCTGCCCGGACGGGACGGTGCTAGAGGATGGGCTTGCCGCCGGTGACCGGGATCATCGCCCCGGACATGTAGCTGCCCTCGTCCGAGGCGAGCAGCACGAAGGCCGGAGCGACCTCCTTCGGCTGGCCGGGACGCCCCAGCGGGGTGTTCCTGCCGAACTGCTCGACCTGCTCCGGGGGCATCGTGGCCGGGATCAGGGGGGTCCAGATCGGACCCGGGGCGACACTGTTCACCCTGATGCCGCGTTCGCCGAGCATCTGGGCGAGACCGGCGGTGAAGTTGGCGATCGCACCCTTGGTGGTGGCGTAGGGCAGCAGGGTCGGGCGGGGCATGTCGGAGTTGATGGAGGAGGTGTTGATGATCGACGCGCCGCTGCCGAGGTGCGGCAGCGCCGCCTGGACCAGCCGGAACATGGCGGTGATGTTGATGTCGAAGGTCTGCTGCCACTCGTCGTCGGTGATCTCCTCGACGGTCTCGTGGGTCATCTGGTAGGCGGCGTTGTTCACCAGTACGTCGATCCGGCCGAACTCCTCCACCGCGCGGTCGACCACGGCCTGGCACTGGGCCCGCTCGGCGAGGTCGCCGGCGACCAGTACCGCCCGGCGCCCGGCCTGCTCGACGAGCCGCGCGGTCTCCTTCGCGTCGTCGTGCTCGCTGAGGTAGGAGATCAGCACGTCGGCGCCCTCGCGGGCGAACGCGATGGCGACGGCCCGACCGATGCCGCTGTCGCCGCCGGTGATGATCGTCTTCTTGCCGGCGAGCCGCCCCGAACCCCGGTACGAGTCCTCGCCGTGGTCCGGTTGGTGGTTCATTTCGGACAGGGTGCCGGGTGGCCGCTGCTCCGGCTCGGACTGCTGCGTGTCGGGCATCGGGCTGCTCCTTTCAGGCATCTTTGTTGACAATCCATGACAACTTTGGTGGATCCGGTTACCGGGCACCCGCCTGTCGGTGTTTATCCGGTGCGTCGGGCGGATAAACCGGCCAAAAGGTAGGACACCAAGGGTGGAACCCCCGAGCCGAGCGGAGATCGGTGATGGGAACGACCGTGGACGGGACGAGGGCCGGCGTGGCCAGCCTCCGGTTGCCCGGGATCGTGCTGGGGGTGGGGCTGGGCGGGTTCGCCGACGGCATCCTGCTGCACCAGCTCCTGCAATGGCACCACATGCTGACCAGCACCAACGAGGATCGCATCGGGGTGCGGTACTACAACCCGCACACCGTCTCCGGCCTCCGGATGAACACCGTCTGGGACGGCATCTTCCACACCGTGTGCTGGCTGGCCGTACTGCTGGGTCTGGCGATCCTGTACTCGCGGGTCACCCACGACCGGCGCCGGGTGTGGTCGTCCCGGGGGCTCTGGGGTTGGGTGCTGGCCGGCTGGGGCCTGTTCAACCTCGTCGAAGGCGTGCTGGACCACCACGTTCTCGGCATCCACCACGTCCACGGCGGCCCGCACCGGCTCTGGTGGGACATCGGCTTCCTCGTCCTCGGCGCGCTGCTGCTCGCCGGAGGCTGGCTGCTCCAGCGCGCCGGCCGACCCCTCGGACCCGATACGACCGACCAGTGGGAGGCCACGGCTCCCCGCCGGCCGGCGACCGAGCGCGGCTGATGGATCACGGCCCGGGACACCACCCGTCCGGTCCGGCCACCGAGGGTGGTCTTCCGGAGACGTTGCTGCCCGCGCTGGCGTTGCTCGCCTGCGCGGCCGGCTACCTCTACCTGGTCGGCCGGGCCCGGCGTCGCAACCCCGCCCGGGGCTGGCCGCCCTGGCGGACGACCAGCTTCACGGCCGGTCTGCTCCTGCTCGCCGTGGCGCTCCTGCCGCCCCTCGCGCCGCTCGCCCACGCCGACTTTCGCGGCCACATGGCGCAACACCTGCTCATCGGCATGTACGCCCCGCTGGGTCTGGTGCTGGGAGCGCCCGTCACGCTGGTGCTCCGGTCCCTGCCCGCCGCCCGCGGCCGGGTGCTGAGCACCCTGTCGCACACCGGTCCGGTCCGGGTAGTGACCCATCCGGCGACCGCTCTGCTGCTGTCCACCGGGGGTCTGGCGGCGCTTTATCTCACCCCGCTCTACACCGTCGCCACCACCCACCCGGGCGGGCACTGGCTGCTGCACGCCCACTTCCTGCTGTCGGGCTGCCTGTTCGGGTACGTCATCGCCGGGCCCGACCCCGCGCCCGCCCGGCCCGGCGTGCGGACCCGGCTGGTCTACCTCGGGTTCGCCATCGCCGGCCACGCCATCATCGCGCAGCTGATGTACGGCGGCTTCTGGGTCGACGTTCCGGCCCCCATCCCCCAGGTCCAGCGGGGCGCGGAGATCATGTACTACGGCGGCGACATCGCCGAACTGCTGCTCGCAGCCGCCCTCGTCGCCACCTGGCGACCCGAACGCCGCCGCCGGACCGCGATCGGAACGCCGGCGCGGCGGCCGGGCGATGACGGAACGGCGGCGGTCCGCCCGCCGGACCCAGGTGGATCGGCGGCCCGATGGCCGAGCACCGGCGCAACGGCCGCCCGGACGTCGGCGTGACTATCGAGGTACGGCGTATCGAGGTACGGCGGTGAGCACGACCCCGCTCGCCGGTCGGGTCGGTATCCGGTCCAGCGGGATGTCCAGATCCTGCTCGGGCACGGTGTAGTCCAGCCGGGCCAGCCGGACGGCCAGCGCCGACAGCAGGGCGACCGTGATCGCCTCGCCGGGGCAGCGGTGCCCGGTGTGCGGATTGCCGCCGCCCTGCGGCACGAGGTCGAATTCGCCGATCGGCCGGCCGAGGAACCGCTCCGGCCGGAAGGCGTACGGCTCGGGCCACAGCGTGGCGGAGTGATCCTGCCCGTACAGGTCGAGCAGCACCATGGTGCCGGCCGGGACGGGCTCCCCGGCGAAGGTCAGGTCCCGCACGGCGATGCCGCCGACGAACGGCGCGAACGGGTAGAACCGCCGGACCTCCTGGGCGAACGCCTCCGCGTACGACGGGTCCCCGTCGCGCAGTGGCTGCCGGTGCACCGGCCAGCGGTGCAGCGCATGCCCGGCGAACGCGACGAACCAGCTCACCGCCACGGTCGGCCGTACCACGTTGAGCAGTTCGACGGCCGCGAGCTGCGGATCCATGACCTCGCCGTCGGCCTCGACGTGCTCGACAACGGCGGCCAGCGCCGAGTCGGCCGGGGCGGTGACCTCTTTCCGGCGTACCGCCTCGACGAGTCCGCGCAGCCGGTCCTCCTGCCGGCCGCGTGCCCGGCGGGCCCGCAGGTGTCGGGGCCCCAACGTGCCGAAACCGTCGATCATGCTCACCAGGTCGGCGGCCGTCCCCGGCACGTCGGCGTCGGGCAACGGCAGCCCGGCCCAGCGGAACACCGCCCGGGTGATCACCCGGGACGCCTCGTCGAACAGCACCACCCGGTCGCGTCCCGCCCAGGCCGAAACCGCGTCATCCCAGTCCCGGCCGGCCTGTTCGACGAGCGCCGCGATGCCGTCCGGCGTCATCAGCGCCATGAACATCGCCTTGCGGAGCCGGTGGGTCTCCCCGTCGGTGGTGTGGATCGCCCGCTTGCCGAACAGCGTCCCGAGCACCGGCTCGGGCGCCGCGCCGTGCCGGCGGATCCGCTGTTCGTCGTAGAAGAAGCGGACCGCCTCCGGACCGGAGATGCCCACGGTCCGGCGGCCGAACAGGCGGGTCCGGGTCACCGGGCCGGGCGTGCGGCGCAGCCGGTTCGGCAACCAGCCGTAACCCTCCAGAACCAGACGTACGGCGTCATCGAGCACCCGCTCCGACTTCCCCCGACGGTCGGGCTGAAACCAGTCGTCGGGGAGCCAAAGCGGGAGGTGACCCTCCCCTGGTGGGGTTTGAACTGGTCACCGTGGTGGAAGAGGCAGTTGCGAACAAGTGGGTCCAGGGAGGTTCCGGTGACAGACAAGAGGTGTGCGGCCGCGTTGCTGACGACTCTCGCCCTGGCGGCAACGGTCTCGACGGCCGGTTGCGGCGGGGTCGGTGGCGGGGACAGTGCCGCGGGCGGCGGGGCGAAGGGCTCGGGGGCGCTGACCACGATGGGGTTCGGCTTCTCCGACGAGATCGCCACGACCCGCGTCGACACCTTCAAGAAGGCCAATCCGGACGTCAAGCTGAACGTCAGCGAGGGCAGTTTCGACGAGCAGCAGTTCCTCTCGGCCGTCGCCTCGGGCAACCCGCCGGACCTGGTCTATCTGGACCGGAAGCTGATCGGCACCTACGCGAAGAGCGGCGCGATCCAGCCGCTGACCGACTGCGTCAACAAGCAGGGCATCGACATGGGCCAGTACCGACCGGACGCCAAGGCCCAGGTCACCCTGGACGGCACCGTCTACGGCATCCCGGAGTTCTCCATCGTCCGGGTGCTCTACCTCGACGAGTCGGTGCTCAGGTCGGCCGGGATGACCGCCGACCAGGTCAATCTGGGCGACTGGTCGGCGCTGCCGGGCCTGGCCCGCAAACTGGCCAAGGTGGACGGTGGCAAGCTCACCCGGATCGGCCTCGATCCGAAGATCCCCGAGTTCCTGCCGATGTGGGTCAAGGCCAACGGCGGCGAGATGATCTCCGCCGACGGCAGGACCGCGAAGCTCAACGACCCGAAGGTGGTCGAGGCCGTGCAGACCGCCGCCTCGCTGATCCAGGCACAGGGCGGCTGGGGGAACTTCAAGTCGTTCCGGGACAGCTTCGACCTGTTCGGCGCCAAGAACCCGATCGCGCGCAACCAGATCGGGATCTGGCCGTTGGAGGACTGGTTCCTCAACCAGATCGCCAAGAACTCGCCGAACGCCCAGTTCGTCGTCAAGCCGTTCACCGACCGTCAGGGACAGCCGTTGACGATGACCAACGGGCAGGCGTGGGTGATCCCCAAGGGGGCCAGGAATCCGGACGCCGCCTGCGGGTTCGCCAGGACGATGACCGCCACCGACACCTGGATGGCCGCGGCCCGCGCCCGGCTGGCGGCGCGTAAGGCGCAGAACCTGCCGTTCACCGGGGTGTGGACCGGCAACGTCACCGCGGACAAGAAGATCTTCGACGAGCTGTACCAGCCCAGCGGCAACAAGCGCTTCGACGATGCCGTTCAGGTGATCCGTGCCGCCCAGGACGCCGCCTTCGTCATCCCGGCGTCGCCGGCCGGCGCCGAATTCGACAAGGCGTGGACCGACGGGGTCAACCGGGTGCTGTCCGGGCAGGCCCAGCCGGCCGAGGCGATGGACCGGGCCCAACGGGAGGCCACCGCCGCGCTCGACCGGGCGTCGAAGAAGTAGGCCGGGCATGGCCGCCGTCGCCACCGCCCCCGCCGCCACCGGCGGGGGTACCCGGCCCGCCGCCCGGGTGCGCCGGCGCCGGATGACGCCGACCGCCCGGCGTGAGGCCCGCTGGGCGTACGTCTTCCTGGCGCCGTGGATCTTCGGTTTCCTGGTCTTCACCGCCGGACCGATGATCGCCAGCCTCTGGCTGAGCTTCACCGACTACGACGTGATCAACGCGCCCCGGTTCACCGGGCTGGACAACTATCGCCGGCTCGCCACCGATCCGCAGGTGCTGCACAGCCTGACCAACACGATGTACTACACGCTGCTGCACGTACCGCTGATGATGGCCATCTCGCTCGGCCTGGCGCTGCTGCTCAAGCGGGTCGGCCGGTTGCAGGGCTTCTTCCGGACCGTGTTCTACCTGCCGGCGATGACCCCGGCGGTCGCCGTCGGGGTGCTCTTCCTGCTGCTGCTCAACACCCAGACCGGGCTGGTCAACCGGGCGCTCGGCCTGGTCGGCGTCACCGGCCCGAGCTGGACCACGGACCCGCACTGGGTGCTGCCGGGCATCGTGCTGATGAGCCTCTGGAGCCTCGGTTCCAGCGTGATCATCTACCTCGCGGCGTTGCAGAACGTGCCCCAGGACCTGTACGAGGCGGCCGAGATCGACGGCGCCGGTTGGTGGGCCAGGTTCCGCAGCGTGACGCTGCCGATGATCTCCGGTGCGCTGTTCTTCACGCTGATCGTCAACACCATCGCCGCGCTACAGATGTTCACCGAGGTCTACACCATGTACTTCGGCAACCGGCAGAACGCCGGTGCCTTCAACAGCGACGCGGCCAGCTTCTATGTCATCCGGCTGTTCCAGGAGGCGTTCCAGTTCCTGCACATGGGCTTCGCCTCGGCGATGGCCTGGATCCTCTTCCTGGTCATCGGCCTGATCACCCTGATCCAGGTCCGGCTGTCCAACCGGTTCGTCTTCTACGAGGGGGACGCATGAGCACCGCCGTGGATCAGGACGTGGCGTCTCCCGTACCGGAGCGGGCGCCGACCGCGACGCCGATCCGCCGGCCGGCGGATCACGGCGCGGACGGGCGGCCCTGGTGGTCGCGGACGCTCTACCTGGTCGTGCTGCTGGGGGCCGCCGTGGTCTTCCTGGCGCCGTTCGCCTGGCTGGTCTCGGCGTCGCTGCGACCCCGGGCGTACGTCTTCGACACCGGCTTCCTGCCGGTCCCCTTCGCGCCGGAGAACTACCGGACGGTGTGGCAGGCTGTCCCGTTGCTCACCTGGTTGGGCAACAGTCTGGTGGTGGCGGTCGCCGCTGCCGTCGCGGTGACCCTGTCCAGCGCCTGGGTGGCCTTCGGCTTCGCCTACTTCCGGTTCCCGGGGCGCAACGTGCTCTTCGGGCTGGTGCTCGCGACCATGATGCTGCCGTTCGCGGTGACGATGATCCCGACCTATCTGATCTGGTCGAAACTGGGGCTCATCGACACCCAGGTGCCGCTGTGGGCGGGCAACCTGTTCGGTTCGGCGTTCTACATCTTCCTGCTCCGGCAGTTCCTGTTGTCGCTGCCCCGGGAGTACTTCGAGGCGGCCCGGGTCGACGGCGCGAGCTATCCGCAGCTGTTCTGGCGGCTGGCGTTCCCGCTCATCCGGCCCGCACTGCTGGTGGCGTTCGTGTTCGAGTTCAAGGCAAGCTGGACCGACCTGATGAAGCCGCTGATCTACCTGCGCAACGAGTCGCTGTTCACCCTGCCCCGGGGCCTCAAGGTGATGGTCGACCGGTTCGGTTACGGCGGCGAACACCAGCAGTGGGAGGTGCTGCTCGCCGGTACGGTCATTTCCACCGTACCGATGATCATCCTGTTCTTCCTGGCCCAACGACACTTTGTCGAGGGCATCGCCACCACCGGTCGTAAGGGTTGACAAGGGAAACCGGGGTGGGTGTCTAACGGCCGGAGCGGATTGAGGCAAGGGTCTTGCCGGTGCTGCTGAGGAACCAGAAGTCGTAACCGCTACGGTTCGGCGTCACGCCGGGCTTGAGGGCGGCGACAACGGCCTTCGCGGGCGTGGGTCACGAGCGGGCCGCGCAGGGCGATTGGCCGGTTACGGGCCGGGGTAGCAGACCCGGCACGCAGGACCCACCACCGGGTGGGTCGATCCGGTGGAGAGGGAGGCCGGCCTTGTCGACCTCGTTGTTGCGGACAAAGCCGATCGAGGATGTGATCGCCCAGGGCTCCGAGGACGGTGCCGAGCGGGGCAGGCTGCGGCAGCGCCTCGGGCCGGTCGACCTGATGGGCTTCGGCATCGGGATCGTGATCGGCACGGGCATCTTCACGCTCACCGGCGTCGAGGCCCGCGACACCGCCGGCCCCGGCGTGGTGATCTCGTTCGCCATCGGCGGGGCGGTGGCACTGCTCGCCGCGTTCTGCTACGCCGAACTGGCCTCCAGCGTGCCGACCGCGGGCAGCGCGTACACCTACGCCTACGCCACGCTGGGTGAGCTGGCCGCCTGGATCATCGGCTGGGACCTGCTGCTGGAGTTCGCCCTCGGGGCGGCCGTGATCGCCCGAGGCTGGTCCGGCTATCTGGCTGAGCTGCTCGGCCTGCCCAGCGCATGGTTCAGCGAGGAGGGCAGCGTCGTCAACATCGGCGCCATGGCCATCGTGGTCCTGCTCGGCGTGGTCGCCATCACGGGCATCCGGGAGTCGGCTCGGCTGACCAACCTGCTGGTGCTGGTGAAGGTCACCATCTGCGTCTTCGTCGTGGCGGCCGGCCTGTTCTTCGTGAAGGCCGCCAACCTGACCCCGTTCGTTCCGCCGGCCCGACAGCCGGACACCACCGACGACGGGTTGGCCCAACCGCTGACCCAGGCGATATTCGGGCTGGAACCCTCGGTGTTCGGCTTCGCCGGGGTACTCACCGCCGCCGCCGTTGTCTTCTTCGCGTACACCGGATTCGAGGCCGTGGCGAACCTGGGTGAGGAGACCCGCAAGCCAAGCCGGGATCTTCCCCTGGGTCTGATCGGTACGCTGGTGATCTCCACGGTGCTGTACATCGGCGTTTCGCTGGTGCTGGTCGGCATGGTCCCGTACCCCGAGATCGACCCCGGCGCGCCGATCGCCTCCGCGTTCTCCGCAGTGGGCGCGGGTTGGGCGTCGGCGCTGGTGTCGATCGCCGCGGTCGCCGGACTGACCAGCGGAATCCTGGTCGACCTCGTGGCCATGGGCCGGATCGGCTTCGCCGTGTCCCGGGACGGCCTGATCCCGCCAGCCATCGCGAAGGTCCACCCGCGCTTCGGCACGCCCTACCGGATCACCGCCATCATGGTGGTCGCGGTGGCGCTGCTCGCCGGCTTCGTGCCGCTGTCCGAGCTGGCCGACCTGGTCAGCATCGGTACGTTGTTCGCGTTCGTGCTGGTGTCGGTGGCGGTGCCGGTCCTGCGCCGCACCCGGCCGGAGCTGAAGCGGCCGTTCCGGGTGCCGTTCTCGCCGGTCATCCCGATCGTCTCCGCGCTGGCCTGCCTGTATCTGATGAGCAACCTGTCGGTGGAGACCTGGCTGCGGTTCCTGGTCTGGATGGTGATCGGCGGCATCATCTACCTGGCCTACGGACGCCGGAAGAACCGGCTGGCCCGCCGGGAACAGGCCACCGCGAACGCCGGCGCCGGGCCGGGCGGCGCCGAGCCGGGCGGCGCCGAGCCGGGCGGCGCCGGGCCGGGCGTCGGCGCCGGTGAGGCTCCCGGATCAGCCGCCGTCGGCGACGGCGCCGCCGGTCCGGCTCAGGCCAGCACGAAGTAGCGCAGCCACAGGTACGGGACGGCGAGCGCGACGCTGACCAGGGTCACCAGCAGGCCGTACCGGGTGAACTGCCAGAAGGTGATGCGCTGGCCGGCGCGTTCGGCCAGGCCCAGCACCACGACGTTGGCCGAGGCGCCGACCGCGGTGGCGTTGCCGCCCAGGTCGGCGCCGACGGCCAGCGCCCACCACAACACGTGCGACTGTTCGCCGCCACCGGCCGCCCGGACCATGTCGGCGACGACCGGGCTCATGGTGGCGACGTACGGGATGTTGTCCACCACGCCGGAGAGCGCGGCCGAACCCCAGAGCAGGACCATCGACGACAGCAACAGCCGGCCACCCGTCGCGCCGGCCGCCGCTCGGGAAACCTCCTCGATCACCCCGGTGTTGACCAGCGCCCCCACCATCACGAACAGGCCGGCGAAGAACACCAGGGTGGGCCACTCGACGTCCCGGACCACCGCGTTGGCGTCCAACCGGGACAGTGCCAGCAGCAGCAGCCCGCCCAGCAGGGCCACCACCGACGGCTCCAGGCCCAGCATCGTCTGGAGTACGAACGCGACGGTGACCAGGACCAGCACCCCGACGCTGATCACCAGCAGCCGGCGGTCCCGGATCGCGTCCCGCTCGTTGAGCGTGGCGATCTGGGCGGCCCGTTCCGGGTCGTACCGGAAGGCGTTCCGGAACAGCACCCGGCACAGCCCGACGAAGACCACCATCACCAGCACGATGAACGGGGCCAGGTTGAGCAGGAAGTCGTTGTACGACAGCCCGCCCCGGCTGGCGATGATGATGTTCGGGGGATCCCCGACCAGGGTGGCCGTACCGCCGATGTTGCTGGCCATCGCCTCGGCGATGAGGTACGGCGCGACCGGCACCGCCAGGCGCTCACAGACCAGGAACGTCACGGGCGCGATCAGCAGCACCGTGGTCACGTTGTCCAGGGCCGCCGACGCGACCCCGGTGACCACCACGAGGATCACCATCACCCGGAACGGCCGGCCACCGGCCCGCTTCGCGGCCCAGACGGCCAGGTATTCGAAGGCGCCGGTCCGGCGCAGCACCGCGACCACGAGCATCATCCCGAGCAGCAGGAAGATGACGTTCCAGTCGATGCCGGCTTCCTCGGAGAAGAACGCGTGCCGCCCGTCGGTGGCGCCGATCAGCAGCATCACGGCCGCACCACCGAGCGCGGCGGCCACCCGGTGGATGCGTTCGGTGGCGATCAGGACGTACGCGACCGCGAAGACGACGACGCTGGCCCAGGCGGTCAGGCTCACGTGTCGAGCATCCGGTCGAGCAACCCGTCCAGGGTGATGGCACCGAGCATCGGCTCGCCGTCCCGGGCGACCGCCACCAGCGGGCTGCGGGTCTGCGCCATCACCGCGGCCACCTCCAGCGCGGTGGCCCGGGGATCCACCACGGGCAGTTCGCGGGGCTCCCGTGGCAGGCACTCCCGCACCGACCGGGCGCCCAGGCCGCGCACGAAGACGTCGGCGGCGGCCTCGTCGACCACCCGGGCCAGCGCCGGATCGTCCTGGCAGTACGCCGGGATGGCCATTCTCAGCACCTGCGTGCCGGGCAGGATGGTGGCCGGCCGTCCGGCCTCGTCGACCACGATCAGGCCGGGCAGGTTGCGTGCGGCCATCAGCCGTGCGGCGTCCACCGCCGGGCTGTCGAACGAGACCGTGGGAAACGGTTGGGCGAGGTCTGCGGCGCGCACCGGATGACCCTTCCTGGTCGGCCCGGCCAGCGGAGGACCGCGCACCGGGTACGGCGAAACAGCGCCGACCAGTCTTCCCGGCACACCTGAGCTGATCCTACCGGTTCACCGGCCCACCCGCCCTTGGCGCTCGCCGCTCCTCGATCGAGCCGAGGACGTCGACACCGGCCCCGGGCGCCCGCCGTGGAACGTGAGCGCCCGCCGGGACACGTACGCGCTCAGTCGAAGAACCGGGCCAGATGACCACGGTCCGGACCCGGCTCGTCGTCGGCCAGCGGGGTGAGATCAGCGAAGATCGACGCGCCGTCGCAGCCGGCGTGCAGCGGGTACCAGCGGGGCGTACCCGGTGGGCGCTGGCAGATCCCCTTGATGGTCTGCACGTCCAGCAGCCGGACGTGGGTCGGGTCCGCCACCGCGTTCACGTGTCCCCACCACGGACTCATCACGTGCAGCGTGCCACCGGGCCGGAGCACCCGGTGGCACTCGTCCACCAACGGCAGGAAGTCGAGCAGGTGCTCCAGGATGTGCACCGTGAAGATCACGTCGACCGAGTCGTCGCGTACCGGCAGCGAGCCGGACAGGTCCGCGACCGCGTCGGCCCCGCTGGCGGGGCGCAGGTCGAAACCCAGGTTGCCGGGCCACTGCTTGGCGGCGCCGCAGCCCAGATCGAGCACCACCGGCTCCTGCCCACCGACCCGGACCTTCGACCAGACCGCGAGCACCCCGTCCAGCCGTCCCACCAGCTGCCGGACCAGCCGGTGCTCCCGGTGGTCCGCGACCGTACCGCTCAGATGCGCGACGGCCCGGTCGAAACGCACCTCGACCGCCACGTCCCGGAGCCGTTCGTCGAATTTCGCGAGATCCGTCCACGCGGCGTCCAGGTACTCGTCCATCGCCCGCAGGCGCTCACCGGGCAGCGCGGTTCTGGTCAGCGCGACCATGGGTCACCTCCGGTGGCCCGGCTACCCCGATCCGCGCCGCCCACACCCGGCCGGTCACGTCAGGATCGCGCAGAACCGCCGGGCGTCGCCAACGGGCAAGATCAGGCGGGAAGTCGGGCGGACCGGTCGGGGCGCGACGCGGGCCGTCCTCAGCGGTCGGTGACCCGGCCCGCCGCCACCGCCAGGTGCCGGGTGGTGTGGACCGTCTCCAGCATCCGCCGGTCGTGGGTGACCAGCAGCAGCGTGCCCGGATAGCCGGCCAGCGCGGACTCCAGCTGCTCGATGGCCGGCAGGTCGAGGTGGTTGGTCGGCTCGTCCAGCACCAGCAGGTTCACCCCGCGAGCCTGGAGCAGCGCCAGCGCGGTCCGGGTGCGCTCGCCGGGCGACAGCGTCGCGGCCCGGCGCAGCACGTGGTCGGCCCGCAGCCCGAACTTGGCCAGCAACGTCCGCGCGTCGGCCGGGTTCAACTCCGGTACGTGCTCCCGGAAGGCGTCCAGCAACGGCTGGTCGCCCAGGAACAGCCGGCGGGCCTGGTCCACCTCGCCGACGACCACGCCGGGACCCAGCGAGGCGTGCCCGGCGGTCAGCGGCAGCCGGCCGAGCAGCGCCGCCAGCAGGGTGGACTTGCCGGAGCCGTTGGCGCCGGTGATCGCCACCCGGTCCGCCCAGTCGATCTGGAGGTCGACCGGCCCGAGGGTGAAGTCGCCCCGGCGTACCACCGCGCCGCGCAGCGCCGCGACCACGGCGCCGGCCCGGGGTGCGGCGGCGATCTCCATCCGCAGTTCCCACTCCTTGCGGGGTTCCTCGACGACCTCCAGCCGCTCGATCAGCCGTTCGGTCTGCCGGGCCTTGGCGGCCTGCTTCTCGCTGGTCTCACCCCGGAAGTGCTTGAGATTCTTGTCGTTGTCCGTGGCCTTGCGGCGGGCGTTCCGGACCCCCTTCTCCATCCAGGCCCGCTGGGTCCGGGCCCGGGTCTCCAGGTTCGCCCGGTTGTCCGCGTACTCGTCGTACTCGGCGCGGGCCTGCCGGCGGGCGATCTCCCGCTCCTCCAGGTACGCCGCGTAACCGCCCCCGTAGTACCGGGTCTGCCGCTGGGCCAGGTCGAGTTCCAGCACCCCGGTCACGGTCCGGGTCAGGAACTCCCGGTCGTGACTCACCAGCACCGTACCGGCGCGCAGGCCGGTGACAAACTCCTCCAGCCGGCGCAGGCCGTCCAGATCCAGGTCGTTCGTCGGCTCGTCGAGCAGGATCACGTCGTACCGGCTGAGCAGCAGGGAGGCCAGGCCGGCGCGGGCGGCCTGACCGCCGGAGAGGCTGGTCATGGCGGCGTCCAGGTCCACCGCCAGACCCAGCTCGGCGGCCACCTGCCCGGCCCGCTCGGCCAGATCCGCGGCGCCCAGCGCGAGCCAGCGCTCCAACGCCGTGGCGTACCTGTCGTCGGCGCCGGCCTCCCCGGCGGCCAGGCCCTCGGTCGCGGCGTCCAGCGCGGCCTGCGCGGCGGTGACCCCGGTACGCCGGCCCAGGAACTCGCGGATCGTCTCGCCGGGCCGGCGGTCGGGCTCCTGCGGCAGGTGCCCGACGGTGGCCGTCGGCGGGTTGAGCTGCACCGAGCCCTCCTCCGGGGCCTGGAGTCCGGCGAGGATGCGCAGCAGCGTGGACTTGCCGGCGCCGTTCGCACCGACCAGTCCGAGCACGTCGCCCGGGGCGACCACCAGGTCGAGCCCGGCGAAGAGCATCCGGTCGCCGTGGCCGGCAGTCAGGTCCTTGGCGATCATCGTGGCGCTCATCAGGGCGATCGTATCCGGCTCGAACCCGGGTGTCGGCCTCCGCCGGCCCGGGTCTCCGGGAGCCCGCCCGGGTTCCGGCGCGGGTCCGGCCGGTCGGGGTTCGGCGGCGGCCCGGGTTTCCGGCGGGCGATCGGGGGGAACGCGAGGCACACTGGCGTTCGTGATGACCACGCTGAGCATCGACTGCGGGGGCGGCGGGATCAAGGCATCCGTGCTGGACGCCGCCGGGACGATGCGGGCCCGGCCGATCCGGGTGCCCACGCCGTACCCGCTGCCGACGGCGCTGTTCATCAAGACCCTGGTCGAGCTGGGTGCCCGGCTGCCCGATCCCGACCGGGTCACGGTGGGGATGCCGGGGATGCTCCGGCACGGCGTCGTGGTGGCGACCCCGCACTACGTCACCCGGGCCGGTCCGCGTACCCGGGTCGATCCCGACCTGGTCGTCGAGTGGACCGGCTTCGACGCCCGCACCGCGCTGGCCGACGCCTTCGGCCTGCCGGTGCTGGTGCTGAACGACGCCGAGGTCCACGGCGCCGGGGTGGTCGCCGGAACCGGGCTGGAACTCGTGCTCACTCTCGGTACCGGCCTGGGCTGCGCCGTCTTCGACGGCGGGCGGCTGGCCCCGCACCTGGAGCTGTCCCAGGCGCCGGTGCGGTGGGGGATGAGCTACGACACCTACATCGGCGAACACGAACGCCGCCGGCTGGGGGACAGCTTCTGGTCCCGGCGGGTACGCGGGGTCGTCGAAGGGCTGCGTCCGGTCTTCTGCTGGGACCGGCTCTACCTCGGCGGCGGCAACTCCCGGCTGGTCCGGCCGGACCAGCTCGCCCGGATGGGTGACGACGTGGTGGTGGTGCCCAACGACGCGGGGATCATCGGCGGCGTACGGGCCTGGGCCATGACCGAGGCGCCATGACCGGGGCGCCGTGAGTGCCCCCGCCGGGACGGGAAGACTCGCGGCTCCGGCGATGTTGTGACAGCGTCGTATTCACGTGGTCGACGCCACCGGCGTGGTCCGCGCGGTACGGACGACTCCCGCGGGTATCCCGGGGGACGGTGCTGGAGGAGGTGGGACCGATGGATCTGTTGGCCGACTACCGGCGGGCGACCATGTACTTCGAAGCCGGTGACCCGGCCGAGGCGGCACGGCTGCTGGAGCCGATCGTCGAGGTCGAACCCGACAACGCCGCCGTGCGGCAACTGCTGGCCCGGTCGTACTTCCAGTCGGCCCAGCTCGGTCGGGCGGAGGAGCAGTTGCGGGCGCTGGTGGACCGCAACCCCAGCGACCACTACGCGCACCACGTGCTGGGCCGCACCCTGGAGCGGGCCGGCCGGCCCGGTGAGGCACTGAAGCACCTGCGGCTCGCGTTCGCGATGTACTCCGACAACGACGACTACCGGATCGCGCTGCGCCGGGTCGAGGGCAGGGTGCGTAAGTGAAACTCAAGCTCGATCTGCACGACATCTTCAACCGGGGCCAGGACATCGACCGGGCGCTGCGCGGGATCATGGACGAGGCGGTGGCCAAGAAGGCCACCCTCGTCGAGATCATCCCGGGCAAGGGGTCCGGGCAGCTCAAGAAGCGGGTGCTGCGCTTCCTCGACCAGAAGGATGTCAAGCAGCTCTACCACCGGGTGGAGAAGGACTCGAAGAACTTCGGCCGCCTGTTCATCCACTTCCGTTGGAAATAGCCGGCGCCGCCGGCGGTGGAGATCAACTCAAGATCGGCGAGGTTGGGGTGTCCGAGTGGTCCTGACCCACCGACTTCGCCGACTTTGGGGTGAGCTGTCGGGCCCCGAGGCGGGGGGCTATGGCTTGCGGTGGGCGAAGAGGAAGGCGCCATCCCGGTACTCGTCCGCGTGGTGCAGCAGTTCACCATCGAGGTGGAACCCGGCGGCCCGAAGCCACTCGGCGACCCGGTCGGGCCGGCGGCGGTGGACGTACAGCCTCATCGGGTGGCCACCGTAACCCTCGGTCCTGAGCTGGGCCTCGTCGCCGACGTGGAAACCGACGAGCAGCACGCCGCCCGGTCGGAGCGCCCGGCGGAACCGGGTCAGGACCGATGGGATCTCGTCGTCGGGGACATGGATGAGCGAGAACCAGGCGAGCAGGCCGGCGAGGGTGGCGTCGGGCAGGTCGAGGTCGGTCATGGAGCCGACCTCGAACCGCAGGTCCGGATGATCCCGCCGGGCTATCTCGATCATGCCGGGCGAGAGGTCGACGCCGAAGGTGTCGAGGCCGAGCGAGTGCAGGTGACCGGTGATCCGGCCCGTTCCGCAGCCGATGTCGGCCACCGGCCCTGGGCCGGCGGCGCGGACGAGTTCGGCGAACAGCGCCAGGATGCCGCGCTGGAACGGCTCCCCGGCGAGCGCGTCGCGGAACATGCCGGCGTAGGTCTCGGCCACCGTGTCGTAGGAGGCCCGGGTGTCGGCCAGCCAGCCGGAAGCGTTCATGCCGGGGCACGCTAGCCCATCGAGCGACAGGTCAGCGGCCCGGTGCATCGGCCAGGTCCGGTTCGGCGGCCCGGTCTGTCGGTTGGGGCCGGTTCGGCGGCCCAGCCCGTCGGCCAGGTCCGGTTCGGTGGCCCGGTCCGCCGGGCCGGCAGCGCGATACCCTGCGGCGCCGCGCCCGGATCGAGGTGCGTAACCAGGACTGGCGCTCCTACTTCGACGACCCGCTCGATGCCGACACCGTCGTGTACGTGATCTCACCGCCGTGGGGTGCCGCGTTCTCGTTCGCGCACGGCCTCGACCTGGTCCGGACCAGCCCGCCGGTGCCGCTGATCGTCGACACGATCGCGGAGCGTCACCGGTCGTCCGGTGCGTACGCGGTCATCCAGCACACCCCCGTCGAGCCGGTGGTGAACGTCTCGGCCATCACCGACCGCCACCCGATGGTCGGATCGGGCCGGGGCTGTTTCGTCGTGCGGGTGGGCTGACCGGCGTCACCCACGGGCTGGCCCGGCCGGGCGGCCCGGCGCGACAGGTCGCGCCGGGCCGTCAGCAGGTTCAGCAGGTCAGGACCGGATGAGGGTCACCGCGGTGGTGTCGGTGACCCTGACGTCCTTGTCGTACTCGTTGTCGTGGCCGGTCGCGGTGGTGTTGACCTCCGCCTGGCCCTTCTTGAACGGGGTGGTGCCGCCCGGTACGGCCTTCGCGGTCCACGGCACCGGGTTGCCCGGCGTGCAGCTGACCGTGGTCGAGAAGTCACCGCGGACGATCACCTTCCTGACGACCTGCGTGACGGTGCCGGTCAGCGTGATCGAGGTGGGCTGGTTGCAGCTCACCGTGCCGTGCACGACCGCGTTGCCACTTACCGCACTGGCCGTGCCGTCGGTGGCCACGGCGAGTTCGAGGTCGAGCGGGGCGGGCGGTGCCGGGTTGCCGATGTGCACCTCGCCGCGCGCCGCGGCCGAGCCGCCCTCGCAGTGCTGCTCGAAGGTCGCGTCGAAGGTCTGCACGTAGCCGCCGGGTCCGAACACCGCGTTGAGCACGGTGAAGGTACCGGTCAACTCGTTGCATCCCCGCCCGTTGCCGTCCAGGCTCAGGCCCGCGCCGGCGCCGTTGAACGGGTATCGGGTCGCCTGGTCGTAGGTCCCCGGAGCCAGCGCGGTGCTGCCCGGGGCGTCGAAGTCCAGGTACCACCAGTCGCCGTTGGCGCCGTCGATGCTGATCGAAACGTGGCTGTTGTCATCCGAGCCGGACGTGGTGACCTCGTCGCCGACGCCGGTCGAGTATGAGTAGGAACCGCCTCCCGTGATGTAGTCCCCGGGGTCTCCGCTGAAGGAGACCGAACCTGACTGGCCGGCTTGCGCCTGTGCGGGTGCCGCGGCCGCCATCCCGCCCAGCATTCCCGTGATCGACAGGGCGGCCACCAGGCCAACCCTCCGCCAGGATCCTCGCATCCCCGTTCCCTTCCGCAGGTAAGGACAGCCGTGTGGGCGTGCGCCCAAGATCTGCTGTCGGTCGATTATGGACCGTGGGTACGACACTCAAGGCGCCCACCGCCGCGGCGCCGACGGACCTGGTGGACTCCCGGCCGCGATGGTCGCGGCCCTGGTCGGAGCCGGTGGAATATAGCTCCATTGACATGCCTGAAATCGACTGGCAACATCGCCCTGACCGGGTCTGGGAGCGCTTCCACGGCCCGGGCCCGGATCACCGGCAGTGCCCGGTCTCCCGTTCCCTCCGAAAGGACGCGCCCGTGTCCCTGCGATCCCGGTGGCGGGTGCCGCTCGCCGCCGCCGCCACCCTCACCCTCGTCACCACAGGTCTCGGCTCGCCCGCGTACGCCGACGGACCCGAACAGATCGTCAACGGCACCTTCGACACCGGCTCCGCGCCGTGGTGGGGCACCGCCAACATCACCCTCGACGCGACCGGCGGCCAGCTCTGTGCCGACGTACCCGGTGGCACGGTGAACCCCTGGGACGTGATCATCGGGCAGAACGACATCCCGCTGGTCGCCGGGGAGACGTACAAGTTCTCGTTCTTCGGCTCGGCCAACCCCGGCAAGGTGGCCAAGGCGCTGGTGCAGCTGCCGGTCGACCCGTACACGCAGTACCTCGCGGCCAACCCGAGCCTCAGCGTCTCCGGCGACACCTACTCGTACACCTTCACCTCGCCGGTGGACCTGCCGAACGCGCAGGTGGCGTTCCAGATCGGCGGCAGCACCACGCCGTGGCGGTTCTGCGTCGACAACGTCTCGCTGACCGGAGGCGCCCCACCCGACGTGTACGTGCCGGACACCGGCCCACGGGTCCGGGTCAACCAGGTCGGCTACCTGCCCAAGGGCCCGAAGAAGGCCACCGTGGTCACCGACGCCACCGACCCGCTGCCCTGGGAACTGCACAACAGCGCGGGCGCGGTCGTCGCCCGCGGAAACAGCACCCCGCGCGGCGTCGACGCCTCCTCCGGGCAGAACGTCCAGTCGATCGACTTCGGCTCGTACGCGAAGACCGGGACCGGCTACACCCTGGTCGCGGACGGACAGACCAGCCGGCCGTTCGACATCGTCGGCGACCTCTACGAGAAGCTGCGCACCGACTCGCTCAAGTTCTACTACCCGCAGCGCAGCGGCATCGCGATCCGGGACGACCTGCGACCCGGGTACGCCCGCCCGGCCGGGCACGTCGGGGTGGCGCCAAACCAGGGCGACACCTCCGTACCCTGCCAGCCCGGCGGCTGTGACTACCGGCTGGACGTCTCGGGCGGCTGGTACGACGCCGGCGACCACGGCAAATACGTGGTCAACGGCGGCATCGCCGTCCACCAGGTGATGAGCGAGTACGAGCGGTCCGTGCTGGCCCGCACCGGTGAGCCGTGGAAGCTCTGGGACGGGACGCTGAACATCCCGGAGAGCGGCAACAAGGTGCCCGACGTGCTCGACGAGGCCCGTTGGGAGCAGGAGTTCCTGCTCAAGATGCAGGTGCCGGCCGGTCAGCCACTGGCCGGGATGGCCCACCACAAGATCCACGACGCGGCCTGGACCGGGTTGCCCCTGCTGCCCAACCAGGACCCGCAGCCGCGCGAACTGCACGCGCCGTCCACCGCCGCGACGCTCAACCTGGCGGCCACCGCCGCACAGGCCGCACGGGTCTTCCTGCCGTACGACCCGAAGTTCGCCGCCCGCAACCTGACGGCCGCCAAGGCCGCCTGGAACGCCGCGAAGGCGCACCCGGCCATCTACGCTCCCGCGTCCGACGCCACCGGCGGCGGGGCGTACGAGGACAACAACGTCAGCGACGAGTTCTACTGGGCGGCGGCCGAGCTGTACCTGAGCACCGGCGGCAAGGAGTACAAGGACTACCTGCTGGCCTCGCCGCTGCACACGGCCGACATCTGGAGCCCGGACGGCTTCAGCTGGCAGAGCGTCGCCGCGCTGGGCCGGCTGGACCTGGCCCGGATCCCGAACGCGCTGCCCGACCGCGCCCGGGTGCGCGACTCGGTCGCCCAGGGCGCCGACCGGTACCTCGGCATCATCGCCGCCTCGCCGTACAGCGTGCCGTACGCCCCGAGCGGCAACCAGTGGGCGTGGGGCTCGAACAGCTCGATCCTCAACAACGCCGAAGTGCTGGCCACCGCGTACGACCTGACCGGCGCCGAGAAGTACCGCACCGGCGCGCTGGAGTCGCTGGACTACCTGCTCGGCCGCAACGCGCTGAACCAGTCCTACGTCACCGGGTACGGCGAGGTCGCGTCCCACAACCAGCACACCCGCTGGTACGCGCACGAGCTGAACACCGACCTGCCGAACCCGCCCGTGGGCACCCTCGCCGGTGGCGCCAACTCGGGCCTGCAGGACCCGCTGGCCCAGCAGAAGCTGGCCGGTTGCGCCCCGCAGTTCTGCTACATCGACGACATCGAGTCGTACTCCACCAACGAGTTGGCGATCAACTGGAACTCGGCGCTGTCCTGGGTGGCGGCCTTCGCGGCCGACCAGGACAACGGCGACGCCCGCGGCCACCTGCGGTAACCCGCCCGGCCCGTCGGCAACCGCCCGGGGCCCGTCCGGCCTGACCCGGCCATCCGGGCCCCGGCCTGGCGGCCCGGCGGCCCAGCCCGGCGGCCAGCCCGGCGGCCCGGCTCGACTGGCCTGACCGGCGCGGCCGGCCCGGCGGCCGGCTTGACTGGCCTGACCGGCGCGGCCGGCTCGGCGGCCGGCTTGACTGGCCTGACCGGCGCGGCCGGCCCGGCGGCCGGCTTGACTGGCCTGACCGGCGCGGCCGGCCCGGCGGCCGGCTTGACTGGCCTGACCGGCGCGGCCGGCTCGGCGGCCCAGCCCGGCTGGCCCTGCCGGGCCTGCCCGGGTCCAGCGAGATCTTGGAAGCCTGTTACCCCGTGCGGGGTAGCAGGCTTCCAAGATCTCCGGGTTCGGGTTTTTGGGTGGCGGGTTCCCGGGTGGTGGGGTCGTGGGTTTCTGCGGGTGGGGGAGCGAGAGGGGTGGCGTGGTTATCCACAGCCAGGCGGTTATCCACAGGGCGGATGGCGGTGGTGGTGACAGGCGGGCCGGTGCCGGTCAGACTCGATCGGCATGGCCCGCCCCGATCCGATCACCGGACTGCGCCCGCCACCCGACCCCGAAGACGATCCGCTGACGTACCTGCTCTGGACGCAGGACGATGTGCTCAGCCGACGGCAGGCGCTCCGGTACCTGTCACCCAAGGCCATCCAGCACCGACTGGCGACCGGCCGATGGCAGCCGGCGTCCCGAGGTGTCTATCTCGCCGGCACCGGCACCATGACCCAGCGGCAGCGCTGGTGGCACGCGGTGCTCGCCGCCGGTGCCGGCCGGCGCACCGTGCTCGCCGGGACGTCGGCGTTGGAGCAGTTGGGTATGCGCGGCTACCACACACCCGGTATCCACGTGCTGATCAGGGGGCACCGTCGGGACACCGATCCGCCGCCGGGCGTGGTGGTACACCGGACCACCACGCTCATCCCCGCGGACATCCACTCGATGGGTTTGCCGCCGTGCACGATGCCGGCCCGGTCGTTGGTCGACGCGGCCCAGTGGTGCGCGGATGATGACCGGGCCCGAGCGATCGTCGCGGCCGGCTTCCAGCAGCGACTGGTGTGGGGAACCGAGCTGGACGACGTACTGGCAAGGCTGCCCAGGGCCCGCCGACGGCGGCTGATCCTCGCCGCGGCGGCGGACGCCCGGGATGGCGCGGCATCGATCGCAGAGTCGGAGTTTGGTCGGCTCTGTCGCCGTGCCGGGCTGCCGAAGCCGAGCCGGCAGGTCCGCCGGGTCGACGCCGCGGGCCGGCGCCGGTACCTGGACGTCTACTTCGAGGAGTGGAAGATCCAGGTCGAGATCGACGGCGGGCAGCATCGCGAGGTCGGGCACTGGTGGGCCGACATGCGCCGGCAGAACGACCTGTGGATCGCGGGGATCCGGGTGCTGCGGTTTCCGGCGTGGGCGATCCGGGAACGGCCCGCCGAGGTGCTGGCCCAGGTCCGGGCGGCCCTGCTCGCCGCCGGTTGGCGTCCGTAACCGCCCTCCCGGGCCCACCGTCCTCCCGGGCCCACCGGGCCTGCCGTCCTCCCGGGCCTATCGGGCCTACCGGGCCTGCCGTCCTCCCGGGCCTACCGTCCTACCGGGCCTACGGGTTCACCGGGTGGAGGCCACCGCCTGCCAGACCGTCTGCCACCCCGGACCTTCCTGCGACCCCGGACCCTGCCGCGACCCCGGACTGCTATCACCCCGGACTGCCATCACCCCGGACCCTGCTATCACCCCGGATCGTGCCGCCACCCCGGATCTTGGAATCCTGCCGCTCTGCCACCCCGGATCTTGGAATTCCACTACCCCGTGCGGGGTAGCAGGCTTCCAAGATCCGGAGCGGCAGGAGCCAGGGCGGCAGGTGCCGGAGCGGCAGGGCCGGGTGGTAGGAGGGGCCGGAGCGGTAGGCCGGGTGGCAGCGGCCCGGGTGGCGGGGGTCGGAGCGGCGGGGGTCGGAGGAACAAGACCTCGAGGGAAGGAACGGCCGTTAACAAGGGGCCCTTCCTTGCACTCACAGCGGGTATGTGCGGGCCACGACGACCAGTTCGGAGGTGTGTGAGCCGGTGATGCCGACGCCGGCGGGCCGGGGGCGGAAGCCGGGCAGGGTGGTCAGCCCGTCGCTGCCGTCCATCGCACGCAACCGGATCGGTCCGGCAGCGCCGTCCAGCGTCAGCGACACCTCGACGCCGTCGGCGGGTGGGGCATGGAACACCATCCCCCAGGACCACGGCCCGCCCGCACCACCTTCGCCGGACCCCCCGCCGGGCCGTTCGCTTGCCGCACCGCTGCCGCCGGGTCGTCCGCTGGCCTGACCGCCGCCGCCGGGCTGGCCGCTGGCCTGACCGCCGTCATCAGGTCGTCCGCTGGCCTGACCGCTGCCGCTGCCGCTGCCGCTGGCCTGACCGCTGCCGCTGCCGCTGCCGCTGGGCTGGCCGCTGCCGTCGGGCGGTCCGCTGGTCGTAGCGCTGCCGCCGGGCGGTTCGCCGGCCGTGTCGGCGTTGTCGGGTTGGTCGTTGACCGGCAGGTCCCGGTCGGCCACCGTGGCCCGGCGCAGGGTGGCGCCGCCGGGGTCCAGGTGCAGGGAGAGCAGGCGTACGCCGGGTCGCTGCGGGGTCAGCCGGAGCCGCAGGGTGCGCGTGGTCCCGTCCCGGGTGTCGGCCAGCACGGTGAGGGCCGGGGCGGGCAGTGGCGCCGCGTCGGCCGGTCCGGTTCGGACCCGTAGATCGTCCAGGGCGGGGAAGTCCGTGCTCAGGTCGGTGGCCGGCCCGGGGACGTACCGTGCGGTCCAGGGCTGCGGGTCGGTTTCCCGGCTCAGCCAGCGGGCCTGCCCGGTGTCGGCGTCCAGCGCGTACATCAGATGGGTGGGCGCCGGGTGCGCGGCGTCGAACCGGTCCACGGCCAGGCCCACGACGGCGAACAGTACGGTGGCCAGCGCCGTGGCCAGTGCGGGGACCATGGCGGCCCGCCGGGCCCGCAGGGCGGCCATTCCCAGTTGGCCGCCGGCGGCCGGGAACAGCAGTTCCAGCGCCGGCAGCGCGGCCAGCCCGAGGAGTACGGCGAGCAGCGCCGCTACGCCGCCCTGGGCCATCCCGAGGGCGGGGAAGAGCAGGACCACGGTCGGCAGCAGGACGATCACGGCGACGGCCGCCGCGGCGGACGGGGCGAGCACCGCCCACGGGCCGTCCCGGCGTGCCGCGAGGGCCGCCAGACCCCCCAGCGCTCCGGCCAGCGCGGGCAGGACCACCAGGTACGAGCCGCCGGGCGCGACGGCGGCCAGCATCACTCCCAGCCCGGCCAGCCAGGCCAGGCCGCCGACCGCCAGCGCGGCCGGTCCGGTCCGGCGGCGCAGCAGCGCGTACCAGCCGAGCAGGACCGCCGCGGCCAGCGCCAGCACCGCCAGCCGATACCACAGTGGACGGTACGGATCGAGCAGCTCCGCGTAGCCGGGCCGGATCGTGGTGATGGCGAGCCAGAGCAGTTGCGCGGCGACCGGGGCCAGTGCGATGGGCAGCAGTCCCAGCCCGAAGGCGGCGGCCAGCCGGGGCCAACTGGTCCGGCCGGCGCGTCGGGCCAGCGTGGCCAGCGCGCCGACCGCGAGCAGCGCGAGCAGCGCCAGCGGCCAGGTCAGCCAGCCCGGATAGTGGATCAGGCCGCCGGGGACCGGGAAGTAGGTGGCGTCACCGCCGGCCCGCAGATCCGGCAGGTCCGCCCGGCCGAACGCACGGGCCAGGGCGAGCGCGTTGTCGCCGTGCGCCTGGAGGCTGGACCGGTCCATCGCGGCCGGCGTGTCCAGCGGGGTGTGGTAGACGGCGGCGCCGTCGATGTAGGCCGAGTTCAGCCCGACGAAACCGTGCTCGGTGAACGCGGTGAAGTCCGTGTCGTTCGGCAGCAGCCGGTAGACCTCGACCGCGAACGAGGTGCCCACCGGGTGTGGCGCGGCGGCGCCGTACACGCCGACCAGCCGGGCGTTGCGGCGCGAGGTCTCGAACATGATGGGCGGCCCGGAGCTGCCCCGGGCCTCCAGGTTGAGCACCACCCCGCCACCTGCGGCCAGCGGGTGGGCACCGGCGAACGCCGACGCGCCGCACAGGCACGCCTCCTCGGCGTCGGTGAGCACGAACACGATGTCGTTGCGGGGGCGCGGCCCGGCGGCCAGCGCCCGAGCCACCTCAAGGATCGTCGACACCCCGGCGGCGTCGTCGTTGCCACCGGGACCCACCGGTACGGAGTCGTAGTGCGCGACCAGGAACACCCGCCCGGTGGGCGCGGTGCCGGGCAGCCGGGCGATCACGTTGCGTACCCGCCCGAGGGCGGCGCCGCCCTTTCCGATCTTCTGGCCGGCCTCGCCGGCGACCACGTCCTGCACCTCGGTGGTCAGACCCAGCCCGCGCAGGGTGCCGACCAGTCGTTCCCGGACCTGCGCGGCGGCCGGGCTGCCGGCCGCCCGGGGCTGGCCGGCGATCGCCCGCACCGTGTCGTACGCCCGTCCGGCGCTGAACTCGGTTGCCGGGGCACCGGCCGGTCGGGGCTCCGGATTGCGCAGCCCGAGCAGGCTCGCGACGGCCACCGCCGCCAGGGCGACCAGGGTCGCGCCGGCGGCCAGCCCGCGCCGGCGGGGCCGGGCGAGGGCCCGGTCGGCCGGTCGGTCCAGCGGAATGGGCACGGCGGCTCCTCCAGACACAGACGACGTGGTCCCGCCCGAGGCTGAGCAGGGGGAGGTCATCATCCGCCACGGCACGCCGTCCCGGGTAGGGGGACCGGGACGGCCGTCGCCTAGCCTGGACCCCGTGTCCGAGACCCGTTCGGCAGGTGGTGCGCCCAGCACGGGCGACCGGGGCCGGCCCACCCGCCGTTTCAGGACGGCCGGGGGCGTCACCAGGGGCGACGCTCGGGAGGTGGCGGTACGTCGTTCACCGCCAGTAATGTGGTCCGGCCAGTGCCGTCTGATGCTCGATCAACGGTCTGACCGCGAAGGAGTCGAGATCAGCACTGAGCCACCCCGCCCAACGGCGCGGTTCCGACGACACGAGGCGGCGAGATGACCCATCCGTCCGTCGCGGCGTCCGAACCGCGCGGTGGGGCTGGCGGTGGCCTGGCGCTGCCGCCGGGCGAACGGCTACGGGTGCTGCTCGTCGAGGACGACGAGGGTGACGCCTTCCTGGTCGGTGAGCTGCTGGCCGAGACCGGCGCGGCGATCGATCTGGCGGTCGCCACCAGCCTCAACCAGGCCCGGCAGCGGATCACCGGGGTCGACTGCGTGCTGCTCGATCTGGGCCTGCCGGACGCGCAGGGTCTGGACGGGTTGCGGCGGGTCCTGGACATGGCCCGGTTCGCCGCGGTCTGCGTGCTCACCGGCCGCTCCGACGAACACCTCGGTATCGCGGCGGTGGCCGAAGGCGCCCAGGACTACCTGGTGAAGGGCCAGGTGGACGGGGTGCTGCTGACCCGGTCGCTGCGGTACGCGGTCGAGCGCAAGCGGGCCGACGAGAACACCCGCCGGCTGCGCGAGGTGGAACTGCGACAGGCCGAGTCCGCCCGGCTGGAGCGGGGTCTGCTCCCGCAGCCGTTGATGGACACCGACCAGGTCGCGGTACACACGTTCTACCGACCGGGCCGGCACGCCGCGCTGATCGGCGGCGACTTCTACGACGTGGTGCAGACCTCCCCGGACCGGGTGGATCTGATCGTCGGCGACGTGTGCGGGCACGGGGTCGACGAGGCCGCGCTCGGCGTCGAACTGCGGGTCGCCTGGCGGGCCCTCGTGCTGGCCGGGGTCCCGGACGACGAGGTGCTGCCCGCCCTGGAACAGGTGCTGATGAGCGAGCGCCGGCTCCAGGAGATCTTCGCGACGGTGGCGACGGCCCGGCTGGACCTGGCGGCCAACCGGGCCACCGTCCGGCTGGCCGGACACCCGCCGCCGCTGCTGCTCACCGACGGTCAGGTGGCGCCCGTACCGGCGCCCGGCGGGCTGCTGCTCGGGGTCCGCCCGCGCCGGCCCACGGCGTACGAGTTGGAGCTGACCGGCCGGGACTGGTCGCTGCTGATGTACACCGACGGGCTGATCGAGGGTCGGGTGGGGGAGGGCGACGACCGCCTCGACGTGGACGGGCTGGGTGGGCTGCTCAGGGAGCCGGCCACCGGCCTGGTGCCGCTGTCCGACCTGCCCGCCTGGCTGGTCGGCCGGGCCGAGGAGATCAACGGAGGGCCGCTCGCCGACGACGTGGCGATGCTGCTGGTGAGCCGGGGGAGGGGCAGATGAGGCGCGACCGGTGGTCGTTGCGCCAGCGGGTGATCGCCCTGTGCGTGACGGTGGGTCTGCTGCTCATCGGGCTGGCCGTGGCCGAGGCGGTCGTGGCGGCGCAGAACCGGTCCGCCACGGACCGTGTTCTGAACGTCACCAGTCCGCTCCGGGTTCAGGGCGAGGTGCTGCTCAACAGCCTGGTCAACCAGGAGACCGGGGTACGCGGCTACGCGGTGACCGGCGACCGCAGCGAACTCGCCCCGTACGAGGCCGGTCGGCAGCAGGAGCGGGACGCGGTCGCCACCATGGATCGGCTGCTGGCCGGGAAGCCGGAGATCCGCGACCAGTTGGCCCAGACCGAGCGGCAGGCCGAACGGTGGCGGCAGGACGTCGCCGAGCCGGTCATCCAGGCCACCGGTGCGCGGGGGCGGGCCGCCGGTCAGGCGCTGCTCACCGACGCCAGCCGGATGCAGTTCGACCGGTTGCGGGCGAGCGTCGCCGACGTACAGGAGTCGATCCAGCAGGTCCGCCAGCAGGGCGCCGACGACGTCAACCGGACCAGCAACACCCTGGTGGTGCTGCTGATCATCGCCGCCGCGGTGGTGCTGCTCGCCGGTACGGCCCTGTTGGTCTCGTTGAACCGGCTGGTCATCGGCCCGGTGACCGCCCTGGCCGGTCAGGTGCGGCAGGTCGCGTCCGGCGACTACGGCGCCGCGATCGACCGGGTCGGGCCGCCGGAGGTGGCCCTGCTGGCCGGGGATGTCGACGCCATGCGGCAGCGGATCGCGGCCGACCTGGCCGAGGTGCGGGCGGCGCGGGCGAACATCGAGGAGGCCAACGAGCGGCTCCAGCAGCAGGCCGAGGAGCTGGTCCGGTCCAACCGGGACCTGGAGCAGTTCGCGTACGTGGCCTCGCACGACCTTCAGGAGCCGCTGCGTAAGGTGGCCAGCTTCTGCCAGCTGCTGCAACGCCGGTACGCCGGGCAGCTCGACGAGCGGGCCGACCAGTACATCGCGTTCGCGGTGGACGGTGCCCAGCGGATGCAGCGGCTGATCAACGACCTGTTGGCCTTCTCCCGGATCGGCCGGGTCACCTCCGGGTTCACCGAGGTCGACCTCAACAAGGTGATGGGCGACGTGGCCGGCCAGACCGAGGCCGCGCGCCAGTACGCCGACGCCGAGCTGACCTGGTCGCCGCTGCCCGTGGTACGGGGCGAGGAGGCGCTGCTGACCAACCTGATCGCGAACCTCGTCAGCAACTCGATCAAGTTCCGTCGTCCCGACGTACCCGCCAAGGTGCAGGTGTCGGCGCGCCGGGTCGACGACGAGTGGGAGATCACCTGCCGGGACAACGGCATCGGGATCGAGCCCGAGTACGTCGACAAGATCTTCGTGATCTTCCAGCGCCTGCACTCGAAGGACGCCTATCCCGGTACCGGCATCGGTTTGGCCATCGTCAAGAAGATCGTGGAATACCATGGCGGCCGGGTGTGGGTGGCCACGGACGTCGACGAAGGTACGGCCATCCGGTTCACGTTGCCGGTGATCCCGGGGTTCGGGAACCTCACGCCCGAGGACGAGCCGGACACCGCCGACGACCCCGCGACCGGGGCCGAGGCGGACGCGGAAGCCGAAACGGACACCGCCGACGAACCGGCGACCGGGGTCGAGGCGGACCCGGACGCCGAGGCGGCCGGGGCCGGATCGGCTGCGGCACCAGACGCGGCCGGACCGGCTGTGGACGCGGCGGGTCCAGCGGCGGACGCGGCGGGTCCAGCGGCGGACGCGACCGCTACGGCGCCGGACGCGGTCGGGACGACCTCGGAGACGGCCGACCAGCGCGCCGACGGTAGCGTGCGGGCGGACGACGAGGCAGAGCCGACGCCGCAGGGCCGGGGCCAGAGCAGTGGTGACGCGAAGGAGACGGTGGCATGACGGCACCCGCCGACGGCAGGAGCCCGATCGAGGTCCTGCTCGTCGAGGACGACCCCGGTGACGTGCTCATGACCCAGGAGGCGTTCGAGGAGCACAAGCTGCGCAACCGGCTCACCGTCGTCTCCGACGGCGACGAGGCGCTCGCGTACCTGCGCCGGCAGGGCCAGTTCGCCGACGCCGCCACGCCCGATCTCATCCTGCTCGACCTCAACCTGCCCCGCCGGGACGGCCGGGAGGTGCTGGAGGAGATCAAGAAGGACGAGCTGCTGCGGCAGATTCCCGTGGTGGTGCTCACCACCTCCCAGGCCGACGAGGACATCCTGCGCAGCTACCAACTGCACGCGAACGCGTACGTCACGAAGCCGGTCGACTTCGAACGGTTCATCGCGGTGGTCCGTCAGATCGACGAGTTCTTCGTCAGCGTGGTCAAGCTTCCGCCACGTGGCTGAGATACCGCTCGACCAGGTCAGCGCGCTGCTGCGGGAAGCGGCGGCGGACGTCGTGGTGCCACTGTTCCAGCAGCTCGACGCGGCCGACATCGAGGAGAAGGCCCCCGGCGACCTCGTGACCGTGGCGGACCGCAAGGCCGAGCGGCTGATCACCGACCGCCTCGTCGAGCTGCTACCCGGCTCCGTGGTGGTCGGCGAGGAGTCCGTCGCCGACCGGCCGGAACAGCTCCAGCACCTGTCCGGCGGCGGTGACGTCTGGCTGGTCGACCCGGTCGACGGGACCGCCAACTTCGCCGCCGGGCGGCGGCCGTTCGCCATCATGGTGGCCCTGCTGCGAGACGGCGTGCTGACCGCGAGCTGGGTGCTGGACCCGCTCGCGGACGATCTGGCCGTCGCCACGCTCGGCAGCCCCACCCGGCTGAACGGCGTACCGGTCCGGCCGGGTGCCGACCGGCCCCCGCTCGACGAGGTACGCGGGGTGGCGATGACCCGGTTCCTACCCCCCGAGCTGCGGGCCGAGGTGGCGGCCGGCGAACACCGACTCGGCGAGTTGCTGGACGGTCAGCACTGCGCCGGCCGGGAGTACCTGGACATGCTCACCGGAGCACAACAGTTCGTGCTCTTCTGGCGCACCCTGCCCTGGGACCACGCCCCCGGAGTGCTGCTGGTCCGCTCCGCGGGCGGGGTGGCTCGACGGTTCGACGGCACCGAGTACCACCCGGCAGGTGACGACCGGGGGCTGCTGGTGGCGATCGACGAGGAGACCTGGCACGAGGTGAGGTCGGTGCTGCTTCCCGACCAGTAGTGGTTCGGGTTCCGCCGGTCGGGGGTTCCGCCGAGCCCGGTCGGGGTTACGCCGAGCCCGGGGGTGGGTTCCGCCGAGCCCGCCCACTCTGGGCGGTCAGGCTTGATCCCGTCGTGGGCGGGCTCGGCGGAACCCCTGTGGTCGCTGGGCTGGGTGCGGAGGGTGGTTGGGTGGGTGCGGTGGGTTCTGTGGGGCAGCCGGGGGTGGCGTGCTCGGGTAGGCTCTCGGGCGCCTCGACGTGGCCGGCATGGTCCGGTCCGTCCGGGGCAGCCGCCAGGCGGGTCCGAACCCGCCGGCCGGGGAGGCGGCCGAGGGGAAGGATCCGCGTGCGGATGCGTGGGACGCCGGTCGTACGACGATTTCTCCTGGTTCTGGTCCTGGCGCTGCTGGGCGGTCCGGCCGTCGCGGTGGTGCCGGCCACGGTCGCGTTCGCGGCCCCGGGCACGGACGACGAGGGCGGCACCAAGAAGCTGCGGGAGGTCCTGGAGGCGGCGTCCCGGGGACACATCGACGCGCAGCACAAGCTGGACGTCTCGGTCAAGCGGCAGAAGGAACTGACCGCGCGGCTGCGGGACGTCGAGGGCCGGCTGGCCGCGCTGAACGTCGAGGCTGGCGCCGTCGCGGCCCGGTCGTACCGGATGGGTCGGCTCGGCCCGGTGACGGCGCTGCTGAACAGCGCCTCACCGCAGGACTTCCTGGACCGGGCGGCGGAGCTGGAGATGATGGCCCAGCGGGACGACCAGGCGCTCGGCGCGCTCGCCCGGGCCCGCGCCGAGGCGGCGGAGGCGAAGGCCGGCATCGACACGGAGGTGGCCGAGCAGCGCCGCCAGGTCGCGGTGATGGCCCAGAAGAAGCGCGATGCCGAGCGGGCGCTGACGGCGGCCGGCGGTGGAGGTACGGGCAGCTTCGTCAGCGCCAGCTCCAAACTGGCCCAGCCGGCGCCGCGCAACTCGGACGGCTCCTGGCCGAGCGAGTCGTGCTCGGTGGACGATCCCACCACGTCGAGCTGCATCACCCCGCGCACCCTGCACGCCTACCAGCAGGCGCGGGCGGCCGGTTTCACCCGGTACACGAACTGCCATCGCACCGGCGGCGGCGGTGAACACCCCAAGGGCCGGGCCTGCGACTTCTCGGCCGCGGCCGGGGGCTTCGAGAACCGCAGCGCCACCGGCGGGGACAAGGCGTACGGCGACCGGCTGGCCGCGTTCTTCCTCAAGAACGCCAGCCGACTCGGCGTGCTGTACGTGATCTGGTACCGGCAGATCTGGATGCCGAGTACGGGTTGGCGCTCGTACAGCGGGGGTGGCAGCCCGGCCGCCGACCACACGAACCACGTTCATTTGTCGATGTATTAGGGCTTTTGTGCCGCCGGCTGCGTACCATCTCGACGGTGACCTCCACCTCACCCGACCTCGCGACCGAAACCGGGCCGGCGGTGCCGGACGCTGCCGGTGCCCTGCCGGCCGGCCTCGCGGCCGGCCTGGTCTTCCTGGCCAGCGGTGCCGTGCTGGTGTTGGAAACCGTGTCGCTTCGGCTCGTCGGGCCGTACCTCGGGGTGACCCTCCAGGTGACCAGCTCGGTCATCGGGGTGGCGTTGGCGGCCATCGCCTACGGCGCGTGGTGTGGCGGTTGGCTGGCCGACCGGCGTGACCCGCGGGCGCTGCTGGCGCCGGCCTTCGTGCTGGCCGGGATCGCCGCCGCGGTCAGCCTGCCCGTGGTGCGGTACGCGGGCGAGTGGCTGCGGGGCAGCGCGGTGTCCGGCATCCTGCTGCTGACCTCGCTCGCCGTCTTCGTGCCGGCCGCCCTGCTGTCGGCGGTGACCCCGCTGGTGGTGAAGCTGCAACTGGGTGACCTGCGCCGGACCGGGCAGGTGGTGGGCCGGCTGTCCAGCCTCGGCACCCTGGGTGGCATCACGGCCACCCTGGCCACCGGCTTCGTCCTGGTGGCGGCGCTGTCCACCACGGCGATCGTGGTGAGTCTCGCGGTCGTACTCGGGCTGACCGGGCTGCTGCTGGCCGGTTATCTGCGGCGGCGGTCCCGTACCGGTCTGCCGGGTCGGCCCCGGGTCCGGGCCGCCGCGGCCGTCGTCGGGCTGGCCGGGGCGGCGGCGTCGGCGGTGGCGCCGACGCCCTGCGATGTGGAGACCGCGTATCACTGCGCGCGGGTGGTGGCCGATCCCGGGGTCGGGTCCGGCCGGACGCTGTGGCTCAACTCGGCCCAGCACTCGTACGTGGACCTGGCCGACCCGCGCCGGCTGAGGTTCGGCTACACCCAGTGGTTCGGCGCGGCGGTGGATGTCCTGGCCTCGCCGGACCGGCCGCTTGCGGCCGTACACCTGGGCGGCGGCGGTTTCACCATGCCCCGGTACCTCTCGGCCACCCGGCCCGGCTCCACCAACGCGGTGTACGAGTTGGACGGCGCGCTGGTCGAGCTGGACCGTCGCGAGCTGGGCGTGCGGACCGGCCCCGACCTCACGGTGTCGGTCGGTGACGCGCGCATCTCGCTGCGGCGGCGGGCGTCGGCCAGCGCCGATCTGGTGGTGGGCGACGCCTTCGGGCATCTGGTGGTGCCCTGGCACCTGGCCACCCGGGAGATGGCGGCCGAGATCCGCCGGGTGGTCCGCCCCGGTGGCATGTACGTGCAGAACGTCATCGACTATCCACCGGCCCGGTTCGTCCGCGCCGAACTGGCCACGGTGGCGGCCGAGTTCCCGTACGTGGCCCTCGTCGCGCCGCCCGACGCGGTGGACGGGCGGCAGGGCGCCAACTTCGTGATCGTCGCCTCGCCGTCGCCGCTGCCGCTCACCGCGCTGGACCGGCGGCTCGCGGAGGTCTCCACCGAACCGGTGGCGCTGTACTCGGGCGCGGCGCTGGCCGACTTCGTCGACCGGGCCCGGGTGCTGACCGACGACTACGCCCCGGTGGACCAGCTCCTCGCCCGAGGCTGACCGGCGCCGGCCGGCGGGACCAAAGTCGACGGCCGTGGAAGGTGTAAATTCCTTGCGGTAGGGCAACAGCTGACCTCATGGCTGCGGAAAACGGACCGGTGACCCGACTGCTCGGCGAGCGGTACCGGCTGGTGGAACGGCTCGGCGCCGGTGGCATGTCGGTGGTCTGGCGCGGCTACGACGAGGTGCTGGGCCGGCAGGTGGCGATCAAGGTGCTGGCCCCCCGGCTGGCCGCCGACCGGGCCTTCCGGCACCGGCTCCGACAGGAGGCCAAGGCCGTCGCCCGGCTGTGCCACCCCAACATCACAAACGTGTACGACTACGGCGAGTCGACCGAGGACGCGGTCACGCTGCCGTACGTGGTGATGGAACTGCTCGACGGGGAGTCGCTGGCGGCCCGCCTGGCCCAGCGCGGGTCGCTGCCCTGGCGTGAGGCGTTGACGGTCTGCGCGGAGGTCGCGTCGGCGCTGGCCACCGCGCACGCCCGAGGCGTCGTGCATCGCGACGTGACACCGGGGAACGTCATGCTGACCAGCGGCGGTGCCAAGGTGGTGGACTTCGGCATCTCCGCGCTGGTCGGGGAGCGGGATGTCGACCCGGACGGCACCCTGCTCGGTACGCCCGCGTACCTGGCGCCGGAGCGGCTGGACGGTGCGCAGGTGACCGCCGCGGCCGACGTCTACGCGCTCGCGCTGCTGCTCTACCGGTCGCTGACCGGCCGGTTGCCCTGGACGGCCAGCACCAAGACCGAGATCCTGCGCGCGCACCTCCACCGCGAACCCGAGCCGCTGCCGGCCGTACCCGGCCTGCCGGACGGGGTGGCCCGGCTGTGCGACAGGTGCCTGGCCAAGGACCCGACGGACCGGCCGGGCAGCGCCGAGGTGGCCCGCGAACTGGCCGAGGCGCTCGGCATCGCCTCGGTCCTGCCGGTCTCCCCGGCACCGACCGGCCTATCCGGCGGCTACGAGTACGACCCGGACGACCTGGCGAACGCCGGGACCACCATCCTGCCGTCGTCGGCGACGACCGGCGCGTTCCGGCTGCCCACGGCGGCGACCGGGCGGCAACGACGGCGTGGGCGGGCCAGCGTCGGCGCACCGGGCGACGGTGCGGGCCCGCGCCGCCGTACCCGGTTGGAGGCGGCGGCCGCGGGCATCGGCCTGGTCGCGATAACCGGCGCGGTCTGGGCGGTCACCTCCCGGACCCCCGCCGGCGGACCCGACGAGGTCCAGGCCGCCGAGCCGGCGGGGCCGCGGTGCCAGGTCGACTACGCGCTGCGCCGGGACACCGGGTCGGGCTTCGACGCGGCCGTCACGGTCACCAACAGCGGCACCGAGGCGGTTGCCGACTGGCGGCTCAGCTTCGCCTTTCCCGGCGACCAGACGGTGTCCCGAGGCGCCGCCGCCCAGGTCGAGCAGCACGGCAGTTCGGTGATGCTGAGGCCGCAGCCCGGCGCGGCGACCCTCGGTGCGGGCGGCTCCGCGGCGGTGGAGTTCGCCGGGGCGTACCGGAGCGGGAACCCGCTGCCGACCGAGTTCCGGTTGAACGACTCGACCTGCACCGTCCAGGTCTCCGGGGTGGCGGGCACCCCGGAGACCCGCGCGACCGCGTCGGGCGGCCAGGCCGCGGGCGACCGGGCCACCGGCGGCAGCCGGCGGCCGACCACGGTCACCGGCGGGAAGGCCAAGCCGCCCCGGCCGGAGAAGCCGAAGGCCCCCGAGCACGCGAAGAGGGCCAACCCGAAGTCGTCGGCAAAAAAAGCGTAGCGCCGGTCAAGGGGGCGAAACGGCCCACGAAGGCCAAGCGGTCCTGAGCCGCTCGGCGTCGCCGCCGCCCCGAGACCGGCCCGCCGGGAGCCACCGCTGGACCGGCCCGCCGGGCGTCACCGCGCGGTCGAGAACCGCTGTACGCCCTCGATGGTGCCCTCGACCACCAACGCGCCGTCCTTCGGGACCACGGTGTCCGGCTGAACCGGCGTGAACCGGTGCTCCCCGTCGCGTACCCCGATGATGACCACCCCGAAGCGGTCCTCGCTGGTGATGTCGCCGATCCGGCGGCCGGCCATGCTCGGTGGGGTACGGGTCTTGGCGATCGCGAAGTCGTCACCGAACTCCACGAAGTCCAGCAGCCGGCTGGCGAGCAGGTGGGCCACCCGTTCCCCCATGTCGGCCTCCGGGAACACCACGTGCCGCGCGCCGACCGAGGAGAGGATCCGGGCGTGCGCGTCCGACGTGGCCCGCGCCCAGACCTCCGGCACGCCGATCTCGACCAGGCTGACCACCGCCAGCACGCTGGCCTCCAGCGCCGACCCGATGGCCACGATGGTCCGGTCGAACTCGGCCAGCCCGAGCTGGCGCAGGGCGGACTGGTCGGTCGCGTCGGTCTGGACGACATGGGTCAGGCTCGCCGACCAGTGCTGGACGGCCTCCTGCCGGTGGTCGACCGCCAGCACCCCGTGGCCCAGCCGGGCCAGCGACTCGGCGACCTTGCTGCCGAACCGGCCCAGCCCGATCACCGCGATGTCCCCCACCGCCGTCCGCCGCCGCAGGTGCCGGTCAGCCCACAAGGGGACGCTCCTCGGCGTACCGGTACAGCCGTGGTCGGGCCCGCAGGGCCAGCGCGGAGGCCGCGGCCACCGTGCCGACCCGACCCAGGTACATCAGGACGATCAGCAGCAGCCGGCCGTCGGTGGGCAGCACCCCGGTCACCCCGGAGGTGATCCCGGCGGTCGACAGCGCCGACACCGCCTCGAACAGTTCCTGGTACAGCCGCACCCCGGTGGTCATCCCGGCCAGCAGCAGCGTGCCGCCGCTCGCGACGGCGACCGCGAGCAGCGAGATGGTCAGGGCGAGCCGCTGGGTCGACTCGGCGATCCGGCGACGCCCGATGATCACATCCGGATCGCCCCGCAACTCGGCCAGGATCACGAAGGCGAGCAGGAAGAACGTGGTGACCTTGATGCCGCCGGCGGTGCTCGCGCTGCCCCCACCGATGAACATCAACCCGGTGATCACGGAACTGGTCGTCTCGCGCATGGCACCGTAGTCGAGGCTGTTCAGGCCGCCGGATCGCGGGATGGTGCCCTGCACGAAGCTCGCCAGCACCTTGCTGGGTACGTCCAGCGGGCCGAGGGTGACCGGGTTGCGCCACTCGAACGCGAGCACCGCCACGAACCCGACGGCCAGCAGAACCAGCGAGCCCAGCACGGTGAGTCGGGTGTGCGTGGACCACCGGCCCGGCTCACGCCACCGGCCCCACAGCTCGAACAGCACCGGGAACCCGGTCGCGCCGACGATGACGGCCAGGGTGAGCGGCAGGCAGATCCAGCCGTCCCCCACGAAGTGTCGGAGGCTGTCCGGGAACAGGCTGAAACCGCTGTTGTTGAACGCCTGCACCGCGTGGAAGACGCCGTACCAGCAGGCCTTCCACAGCGGGTAGTCGTACGCGGTGAACAGGCGGGCCGCGACCACGGCGGCGGCGGCGGCCTCGCAGCCCAGCGAGACCAGGGCGATCCGCAGCAGCACCCGACGGGCGTTGCCGATGCCCAGCCGGGACCCCTCGGCCTGGAGCACCAGCCGGTTGCGCAGACCCAGCCGGCGGGACACCAGCAGGGTGAGCAGCGTGGCCATGGTGGTGATGCCGAACCCGCCGGCCTGGGTCAGCACCGTGATCAGCACGTGCCCCAGCGGTGACCAGTACTCCCGGGTGGGCGCCACCGCGAGCCCCGAGGTGCAGATCGCCGACGTCGAGGTGAACAGCGCCGTCACGAACGACGCGGAACCCGGACCGCTGTGCGCGACGGGCAGCATCAGCAGAGCCGTACCCGCCAGGATCGCCCCGAGGAACGCCAGTGGCACGACCCGGACGGGATTCTGCGCGAGCCGGCGGAGCATCTCCGCGCGTACCGCCACGGTGTCCAGTCGTACCACCAACGGGCCCGGTCCTCCGGTGCTTCGGGTGAGGTTCACCCGCCGGTCAGGTCCGCCGCAGCCGCCGGTCGCCTGGGCCCGGTTGACTCCGCTCGATCAACACGCGCGACAAGGAGAAGCGGAATGAGACGTACCGTGGGCACTCTCGGCCTGGCCGCGGCCCTGCTGCTCGGTCTGGTGACGGTACCCGGATCGAGCGCCCTGGCCGGCAACCAGGAACCAGGTCGCGGCGACGGCCGGGACGCCGCGCACCAGACCCGGCCGATCGTGATCGGCCACCGCGGCGCCAGCGGGTACCGGCCGGAGCACACCCTCGAGTCGTACCGGCTGGCCATCCGGTTGGGTGCCGACTTCATCGAGCCGGACCTGGTCTCGACGAAGGACGGCGTGCTGGTCGCCCGCCACGAGAACAACATCACCGGTACGACGAACGTGGCCGAGCACCCCGAGTTCGCCGGGCGGAAGACCACGAAGACCATCGACGGGGTGCCCGCCACCGGATGGTTCACCGAGGACTTCACCCTGGTCGAGCTGAAGACGCTGCGGGCCAAGGAACGGCTACCGCAGGTCCGCCCCACCACCACCGCCTTCGACGGCACCCTCGAAATCCCGACCTTCCAGGAGGTCATCGACCTGGCCCGCAACGAGGGACGCCGCCGGGGCCGGACCATCGGCATCTACCCGGAGACGAAGCACCCCACCTACTTCCAGTCCATCGGGCTGCCGCTGGAGGAGCCGCTGGTGGCCACGCTGCGGCGCAACGGCCTGGCCAGCCCCAACGCCCCGGTCTTCATCCAGTCCTTCGAGACGGCCAACCTGCGCAAGCTCGACTCGATGATCAAGGTCCGGAAGGTGCAGCTGATCGACGCCACCGGACAGCCGTACGACTTCACCGCGGCCGGCGACCCGCGGACCTACGCCGACCTGGTCACCCCGGTCGGGCTCAAGGAGCTCAGCCGGTACGTCGACGGCGTCGGCCTGAGCAAGGACATCATCGTGCCCCGGGACGCGAACGGGCGACTCAAGGCGCCCACCACGGTCATCCGGGACGCCCACCACGCCGGGCTGGTCGTACACGCCTGGACGTTCCGGGCCGAGAACCAGTTCCTGCCGGCGGACTTCCGGATCGGCACCGACCCGAACGCCCGGGGCGACATCACGGCCGAGTACGAGCTGTTCCTCGGGCTTGGCCTGGACGGCGTCTTCGCCGACCAGCCGGACACCGCCGTCGCCGCCCGCGCCGGCCTCGCCTGAAAGGAAGGTTAAGAGGGGTCCCTTGCTATACGGAAAGCGATAACAAGGGGCCCTTCCTTTCACGGCGGGAGGGCGGTGGCAGGATGGGCGCGTGGAAGCTCTCCGTCTGGTCCTGCTCTATCTGCACCTGATCGGCTTCGCGCTGCTGCTCGGCGGTGGCATCGCCCAGTACGTCTCGGGTCGCCTGCGGATCAACCCCGCGATGCTGTGGGGTGCGACGATCCAGGTGTTGACCGGGCTGGCTCTGTCGGCGCCGCTGCGCGACGGGGACGAGCCGGCGCCAGCGAAGTTGATCACCAAGGGCCTGATCGGGCTGGCCATTTTCGTGATGGTCTTCTTCTCCCGCAAGCGAAATGCGGTGAACCGCGGCCACTTCCTGGGAATCATCGCGCTCACCCTGGTGAACGCCGCGGTGGCGGTCTTCTGGCGCTGAGCGCCTGTGCTCGCCGGTGACCTGCTGGTACGCGAGCCGAACCGCGCGATCCGGACGTTCCGTCGCGAGCGGTCGTAATGCGCTGAACGCAAAAAGTGATCTTCCCCACGCAACTGTTACGTGAGGGTAACGGGGAGCCAACGGTCCTGCACGATTGTCGGCCGGCGGGCGGGTGCGCGCGTACGCTGCCGTCCGTAACGTGGGACGCTGGCCACCCGAAGGGTGGCCGGTACTGGTTTGCCACCGCGCGGCGGTGTGCATGGGGAAGGAGACCGTCTTGCGCACTGCGCGTGGGATGCGGGTCGTCTCGGTATTCGCGGTGGGCGGCCTCGCGCTGGGTGTCGCCGCCTGTGGCGAGGCCCCGAAGGATGACAACGCCGGCGGCAACGGCGGCAAAAAGTACACCGCCTGCATGGTGACCGACACCGGGGGGATCGACGACAAGTCGTTCAACACGTCCGCCTGGGCCGGCCTGCAGGCCGCCAAGGCAAACAACAGCAACATCGACATCAAGAACGTCGCGTCCAAGGCCGAGGCTGACTACGAGCCGAACCTGACCGGCTTCGTGAACCAGAAGTGCGACTTCGTCCTGGCCGTGGGTGGCCTGATGGGCAACGCCACCTCGAAGATCGCCAAGGCGCACCCGGACCAGCAGTTCGGCATCGTCGACGCCAAGCTGCCGGAGACGAACGTCTACCCGATGCAGTTCGACACCGCCCAGGCCGCCTTCCTGGCGGGTTACCTGGCCGCCGGCATGAGCAAGTCCGGCAAGGTGGGCACCTACGGCGGCGCGAAGATCCCGCCGGTGACCATCTTCATGGATGGCTTCGCCGACGGTGTGAAGTACTACAACGAGAAGAAGAACAAGAACGTTCAGGTTCTCGGTTGGAACAAGGACAGCCAGAACGGCCTGTTCACCAACGACTTCGTCAAGCAGGACGAGGGCAAGAACAAGAGCGACGCGCTGGTCGCCCAGGGCGCGGACATCATCATGCCCGTCGCCGGCGGCGCCGGCCTGGGTACGACCGCCGCGGCGCAGGCGTCCAACGGCAAGTACAACGCCATCTGGGTGGACGTCGACGGCTGCCAGAGCACGCAGAACTGCTCTGTGCTGCTCAGCACGGTCGCGAAGAACATCTCGGACGCCGTGAAGGAAGCCGTCACCAAGGCCGCCAACGGCGAGAAGCTCCAGCACGACCCGGGCTTCGTTGGCACGCTGAAGAACGGCGGCGTCGCGCTCGCCCCGTACCACGAGTTCGACACCAAGATCCCGACCGCGTTGAAGGACGAGGTCGAGCAGGTCAAGGCGGACATCGTCTCCGGCAAGATCACGGTCAGCTCCCCGAGCCAGCCGAAGTGACGCCCCCGCTGGCCGTCCCGGCGCCCCACGGCGCTCGGGACGGCCAGCGGCCAGCCCACACCATCGGTTTCCGCCGACCCCGCCCGCGTCGGGATCAAGCCTGACCGCCCAGAGCGGGCGGGGTTTGGGGGAAACCGTCCCCCCCGTCCTCCAGGAGGTTGCGCTGAAACTCGAACTGCGCGGCATCACCAAACGGTTCGGTGAGCTGGTCGCCAACGACCACATCGACCTCACGGTGGAGCCAGGAGAGATTCACGCGCTGCTCGGCGAGAACGGCGCGGGTAAGTCGACGCTGATGAACGTCCTGTACGGGCTGCTGCAACCCGACGAGGGCGAGATCCTGGTCAACGACCAGCCGTTGTCGATCAAGGGACCGGCCGACGCGATCACCGCCGGCATCGGGATGGTCCATCAGCACTTCATGCTGGTCCCGGTGTTCACCGTGACCGAGAACGTGATGCTCGGCGCCGAGCAGATCCGGGGCGGCCTCGCGGGTCTGCTCGACCGGCGGCGGGCCCGTGGGCGGGTCACCGAGGTGTCCAGCCGGTACAACCTGCGGGTCGACCCGGACGCGGTGATCGAGGACCTGCCGGTCGGCGTGCAGCAGCGTGTCGAGATCGTCAAGGCGCTCACCCGCGACGTCGACCTGCTGATCCTCGACGAGCCCACCGCGGTGCTGACCCCGCAGGAGACCGAGGAACTGCTCACCGTCATGCGGTCGCTCAAGGCCGCCGGTAAGTCGATCGTGTTCATCACCCACAAGCTCAAGGAAGTCAAGGCCATCGCCGACCGGATCACCATCATCCGGCGCGGCCGTACGGTCGGCACGGCCAGCCCGACCGACAGCGAGGACGAACTCGCCGCGCAGATGGTCGGCCGGCAGGTCAGCCTGCGGGTCGACAAGGCGCCGGCCCGGACCGGCGAGCCGATGCTCCGGGTCGAAGGGCTGGTCGTGGACGACGACCGGGCGCACCGGGCGGTGGACGGCGTCGACCTCACGGTGCGGTCCGGCGAGGTGCTCGGGATCGCCGGAGTGCAGGGCAACGGCCAGACCGAGCTGGTCGAGGCGATCATGGGCCTGCGGCCGGCGCTGGCCGGCTCGGTGACCCTGGCCGGGGACCGGATCGACGGTTGGCCCACCAAGCGGGTGCTGCGGGCCGGCGTCGGGTACGTCCCCGAGGATCGCAGCGTCGACGGCCTGGTCAAGGAGTTCAGCGTCGCCGAGAACCTGGTTCTCGACCTGTACGACCAGCCGCCGTTCGGCTCCGGTTTCGCGCTGCGGCCGGGGGCGATCAGCGAGTCGGCCCGGCAGCGGATCGAGGAGTTCGACGTGCGGACCCCGTCCGCCGACACGGCCGTGGGCAACCTGTCCGGCGGCAACCAGCAGAAGGTGATCGTGGCCCGGGAGTTGTCCCGGCCGCTGAAGCTCTTCGTGGCCGCCCAGCCGACCCGCGGGGTCGACGTCGGCTCGATCGAGTTCATCCACCGCCGGATCATCCACGAGCGGGACATCGGTACGGCCGTACTCGTCGTTTCCAGCGAGCTGGACGAGGTGATCGGGCTGGCCGACCGGATCGCGGTGATGTACCGCGGCCGGATCCTGGCGATCGTCGGTCCGGAAACCCCGCGCGAGGAGATCGGCCTGCTGATGGCCGGGGTGACCCCCGACTCCGCCGGCCGGGACGCCGACGAGGACGCCGCCAGCGGTGCGCCGGGAACGTCCGCCACCGGTCAGTCCGGAACCGAGGAAGAGGCATGAGTGACGTCCAGCCGGGCGCCGGTTCGCCCGACAAGGAACCGGCGACCGAGGCCGAGACCGCGAAGACGGCGGCCCACGAGGTCCCGCCCGCCGACGACCTGACCGGTGCCGGCCCGAACCGCGGTGGTGGGGGGACCGGTGCCGGCCCGAACCGCGGTGGTGCGGGGACCGGTGCTGGCCCGAACCGCGGTGGCCGGGCCGGTGCCGGCCAGACCGACCGGGCGCCCTCGTTCACCCAGACGTTCGTGCAGCAGCTCTGGTCCGCCAACACCCTCACGGTGACGGTGCTGGCCCTGGTGCTGGCCGGGGTGATCGGCGCGATCCTGATCATCATCTCCGACCCGGAGGTGCTGGCCACGTACGCGTACCTCACGTCCCGGCCCTCCGACGCGTTGACCTCCAGCTGGACCGCGGTCAGCGAGGCGTACGCCAACCTGTTCAAGGGCGCGATCGTCGACCCGGCCGCGGTGGCCGACTGGCTGAGCGGCGGCAAGACCGGCTGGCAGCAGGTGGTGTACCCGATCTCGGAGACGCTCACCTACGCCACCCCGCTGATCCTCACCGGCCTGGCGGTGGCGCTGGTGTTCCGGGGCGGACTGTTCAACATCGGCGCGCAGGGCCAGGCCACCCTCGGGGTGATCCTGGCGGCCCTGGCCGGCTTCCTGCTGCCACTGCCGCCGGTCATCCACCTGATCGTGGCGCTGGCCGCCGGCATCCTGGGCGGTGCCATCTGGGGCTTCGTGCCGGGCTACCTGAAGGCCCGCACCGGGGCACACGAGGTGATCACCACGATCATGCTCAACTACGTCGGGCTGAACCTGCTGACCTGGACGATCAACCAGAAGGGCGTACACGATCCGTCCCGCAGCGACGCGATCAGCCGGTCGGTCGACTCCTCCGCCCAGCTGCCCCGGCTGCTCGGCGACACCCCCCGGGTCCACCTGGGCATCCTGGTCGCGGTGCTGGCCACCGCCGGCGTCGCCTGGCTGCTCGACCGTTCCACCTTCGGCTTCGAGCTGCGCGCGGTGGGCGCCAACCCGGACGCCGCGCGTACCGCCGGGATCAGCGTCACTAAGGCGTACGTGTTGATGATGGTGATCTCCGGCGGCCTGGCCGGGCTCGGCGGCGCGAACATGGTGGTCGGTACCACGGCCAACGCGCTGACCGCGCAGGTGGTGGCCCAGATCGGCTTCGACGGCATCCTGGTGGCGCTGCTCGGCCGGGTGAAACCGTGGGGCGTGCTGCTGGCCGGCCTGCTGTTCGGGGCCCTCCAGGCCGGCGGCAACCGGATGCAGTCGTACTCGGGGATCTCGCTGGAGCTGGTGACGGTGCTACAGGCGTTGATCGTCATCTTCATCGCCGCGCCGGCCCTGGTGAAGGCGATCTTCCGGCTCCGGGCGGCCCGCGCCGCCCGGTTGCAGACGAGCCTCGCGAAGGGCTGGTGAACGGCATGTCCACGGTGGCGGTCGAGGACGTGGCGGTGGCCCCGGTCGCGCAGGGCTTCTGGACCCGCAACCGCAAGGTGGGCGCCGGGCTGCTGGTGCTCGGGCTGGTCGCGGCGGCGGTGTTCGGCCCGCTGGCCACCACCGAGCGGGCCCGGTTCACCCTCAGCGAGGACGCCGGCGGTGCCGCCCTGTCGATCCCCGGTACGACCGGCGCGGTGCTGTTCGGCGTGCTGGCCGCGCTGGCCGGGGCCGCGCTGCTGGTCGTCGGCGACCGGCGCTGGTTCACCACCCTGCTCGGGGTGGGGATCGTCGGGTTCGTGCTGTCGTTCCTGTGCTGGCAGGTCTCCGACGCACCGGCCGGGCAGAACTTCATGCCGCTGGTCAACATCCTGCGCGGGACGTTCCTGGCCGCCCTGCCGTTGATCTTCGGCGCGCTGGCCGGGGTGCTCTGCGAGCGGTCCGGTGTGGTGAACGTCGGCATCGAGGGCCAGCTGCTGATGGGCGCCTTCTCCGGCGCGCTGTTCGGCAGCGTCACCCAGAGCGTCTGGGTGGGCCTGGTGGCCGCCGCGCTCGGCGGAGCGCTGATCTCGCTGCTGCTGGCCGTGCTGGCGATCCGCTACCTGGTGGACCAGGTGGTCATCGGTATCGTGATCAACCTGCTCGCGGTGGGCCTGACCGGCTTCCTCTACGAACGGTTGATGCAGACCGACGCGCAGCGGTACAACAGCGCGCCCCGATTCGGCAACTGGGAGATCCCGCTGCTCAAGGACATCCCGGTGCTCGGACCGGCGCTGTTCCGGGGCAACATCTTCCTCTACCTCGGCCTGGTCCTGGTCCTGGTCATCCACCTGGCCCTCACCCGGACCAGGTGGGGACTGCGCACCCGGGCGGTCGGCGAGCACCCGACCGCCGCCGACACCCTCGGGGTACGGGTGCTGCGGCTGCGCTACCGGAATGTCTTCATGGCCGGTCTGGTCGCCGGCGTCGGCGGCGCCTCCTACACCCTGGCGCTGTTCAGCTTCACCAAGAACATGATCGGCGGGAAGGGCTTCATCGCCCTGGCCGCGATGATCTTCGGACGTTGGACGCCCACCGGCGCGTTGCTGGCGGCGCTCTTCTTCGGCTTCGCCGACCAGCTCGGCACGTACCTGAGCGCGAACAACAGCGTGATCCCCAGCGAGTTCCTGGCCATGCTGCCGTACCTGGCGACCATCCTGGCCGTGGCCGGTCTGGTCGGTCGGGTCCGGGCACCCGCCGCCGACGGCAAACCGTACGTCAAGGGCTGAGCCGGTGCAGTATGGATCAGGTGCGGGTGAACCAGTGAACGGAGAGCGGGTCGACTGGGCCCGGCTGCGGGCCGCCGCGATCGAGGCGATGCGGCACGCGTACGCGCCGTACTCGAAGTTCCCGGTCGGCGCCGCCGGCCTGGTCGACGACGGGCGGGTCGTGGTGGGCTGCAACGTGGAGAACGCGGCCTACGGCGTGACGCTCTGCGCCGAGTGCGGCGTCGTCTCGGCGCTGCACGCCTCCGGCGGCGGCCGGCTGGTCGCGCTCTCCTGCGTCGACGCCACCGGCGAGCCGCTGATGCCGTGCGGGCGGTGCCGGCAACTGCTCTGGGAGAACGGTGGCCCGGACTGCCAGGTGGAGGCCAGGGGTGGTTCGTTGACCATGCGCGAACTGCTGCCGCACGCCTTCGACGTGGCGGACCTCGACGCGATCACCGGGGACACGGCGGTGCCCGAGGTGCCGGCCCGGTTGGCCGCCTGGCGGGGTCGCGGCACCGTGTTCGTGCACCCGGACGTCTCCGCCGGCCAGCAGGTCTGGACCGGATACTGGGACCGCTCCGCCGGCACCGGTGCCGAGACCGAGACCGGGGTGTTGGAGGAGGGACCGACCTGGACCGACACCGCCGAGGCGGTCGCCTGGGGCCTGGCCCGTACGCCCAGGGTGGTGGTCGTGGACGCGGATGGCGCGATGTTCTGGGCCGGCGAGGGTGAGCCGCCCACGGAGATCCCGACCCGATGGGGCAACGACGGTGGCTGAGTTTGCGGCGGTTGATGTTATTCGGGTGAAGCGGGACGGCGGGGTGCTGTCGGACGCGCAGATCGACTGGGTGGTCGACGCCTACACCCGGGGGCAGGTCGCCGACGAGCAGATGTCGGCGCTGGCCATGGCGATCCTGCTACGCGGAATGACCGGCCCGGAGATCGCCCGGTGGACCGCCGCGATGATCGCCAGCGGCGAGCGGTTGGACCTGTCGGCGGTTCGCCGGCCGACCGTGGACAAGCACTCCACGGGCGGCGTGGGCGACAAGATCACTTTGCCGTTGACCCCGCTGGTGGCGGCGTGCGGGGCGGCCGTACCGCAGCTGTCCGGGCGCGGGCTGGGGCACACCGGCGGCACCCTGGACAAGCTGGAGTCGGTTCCGGGCTGGCGGGCGACGCTCACCAACCGGCAGTTCATCGAGCAGCTCGGCGAGGTCGGCGCGGTGATCTGCGCGGCCGGCGCCGAACTCGCCCCGGCGGACCGGAAGCTGTACGCGCTGCGCGACGTCACCGGGACCGTCGAGGCGATCCCGCTGATCGCCAGCTCGATCATGAGCAAGAAGATCGCCGAGGGCACCGGGGCGCTGGTGCTGGACGTCAAGGTCGGGTCCGGCGCCTTCATGAAGTCCGTCGGGGACGCCCGGGAGCTGGCCCGGACCATGGTGGAGCTGGGCGGCGCGCACGGGGTGCGGACCGTCGCCCTGCTCACCGACATGTCCACCCCGCTCGGCCTGACCATCGGCAACGCCGTCGAGGTGGCCGAGTCGGTCGAGGTGCTGGCCGGTGGGGGACCGGCCGACGTGGTCGAGTTGACCTTGGCGCTGGCCCGGGAGATGCTCGCCGCCGCCGGGCTGCCCGATGTCGACCCGGCCGCCGCGCTGGCCGACGGTCGGGCGATGGACTCGTGGCGGGCGATGATCCGCGCCCAGGGCGGTGACCCGGACGCCAAGCTGGCTACCGCCGCCGAGACCGAGCTGGTCCGGGCCGACCGGGACGGATACGTCGAGCGCGTCGACGCGTACCGGATCGGGATCGCGGCCTGGCGGTTGGGCGCGGGCCGCGCCCGCAAGGAGGATCCGGTGAGCGCGGCCGCCGGGGTGGTGCTGCACCGGCGGCCCGGCGAACCGGTCCGGGCCGGTGACGTGCTCTATGAGCTGCGTACCGACGACGCCGCCCGGATCCCGGCCGCCGCCGCTGACGCGGCGGACGCCGTCACGCTCTCCGGTGCGGCACCAGCCCCCACCCCCCTGGTGCTGGAACGGATCGGCTGAGCACTGCTACGGTGCGTAGCGACCGTCCTGGGGTCGTGCGCGGGTGGTCGGGGAAGGGACTATCCTGCCCGCCCAGGGGGAAAGTCCGGCGTTCACCGCCGGTGGCGACTAGCAGGGATGTCACGTGGCCGTACCCGCTCCCGACCCCCAGGCCGTCCGGGCCGCGAACGTGGACGAGCTGCGCCGGCTCCGGCTGCCACTGCCGCCACCGGAGTTTCCGCTGGTGTGGGAGCTTGGCGACGAGGTCGAGTTGCGCTCCACCCGTGAGCTGGAGGCTCGTACGGCGGTCCTGCAGCTGATCCTGGCCCGCTGCTTCGGCATGTCGCCCCGGGCCGGGATGAGCTGGCTGCTCAGCTCGCATCTGGTGGAGGAGCTGACCCCGCCGGAGTGGCAGTTCGTCACCGGCAGCGTGGGCGACCACCGTTCGTTCGTGCTGCATCACGACGCCGTGTTCGCGCTGGCCTGGGTGCTCGGCCTGACCAAGCATCTGGACCCGACCGAGCCCACCGACGAGCGGCTGATGGACCTGCTGCCGAACATCGCCACCGGGGAGACGCTCACCCAGTGGCGGTCGCGGACCCTCGCCGCGCCCCGGGACGCCGCCGAGGCGGCCGTGCTGCTCGACTTCCACTACTGCCTGGACTGGGCCTATCTGGAGGCCGAGCAGACCGGGGCGCCGCTGCCCGGGGTGGTCGACGCGAACGCGATCGGCCAGCGCCGCTGGGCGCTGGAGTGGGCGGTGATCTTCCACGGGCCGTACCACGATCCGCCGGGCGGCTGGGAAGAGGTCGACCTGTCGACCTGATCAGCGGGGCCGGTAGACGGCCAGGTCGACCGAGACGGTGCAGACGACCGGCTCGGCAAGCCCCGCCAGCCGGGCGGCCAGCCGCGCCGGATCGGTGTGCCAGGCGCTCGGGCCCATCCCGACCAGGGTGCGCGTCGCCGTGTGGTCCAGCCGCAGCTCGTGCCGGTGGGCGTGCCGGTGTACCAGCTCGAACCGGTCGGCCAGGCTGTCGGCCAACCGGTCCGCCTTGGCGGGGTCGACCCGGAGCAGACCCAGCCGCTCGACCAGCGCACCGAGATGGTCGGCCGCGGGCGTGACCACCAGCAACGCGCCGTCCGGACGCAGGATCCGGTGGAACTCCGGCCCGTTGCGCGGGGCGAACACGTTCAGCACCAGCCGGGCCGCGCGGTCGACCAGCGGCATCGGCCGCCAGGTGTCGGCCAGCGCGGCGGAGGCCCGGGGATGGACCCGGGCCGCCCGCCGCAGGGCCGGTTTGGCGACGTCCAGGGCCAGGCCCACGGCCTCGGGTGCCGCGTCCAGCACCGCGCCGAGGTATCGGCCGGTGCCCGCGCCGGCGTCCACGACCAGATCCGGGTACGCCCCGCCGGGCGCCCGATCGCGTCCCAGCTCCCCGGCCGCGACCTCGGCCAGGAGCGCGGCGATCGGCCGGTAGTGCCCGGCGGACAGGAACTCCTCGCGGGCGGCCACCATCTCGGGGCTGTCCCCGGTGTGCGGGGCCTGCCCGGTGAGCAGGTTGACGTACCCCTGGCGGGCCACGTCGAAGCTGTGCCCGCGCGGGCAGCGCAGGCTGCGCCCGGGCGGGCCCGGCCCGGCTTCCGGGGTGGGCGTGGCGTCGGGGGCGGTGCTTCGCAGCGGTTCGGCGCAGACCGGGCAGCGCAGCCGGCTCAGCACGTCGGCACGCATCAGACGGCCAGCCCGGTCGGCGTGGCGCGGTACGGCAACTCCACGTCGACCACGGTAGGCCCACCCGGTCCGGCGCGGATCGGCGCCGTGCGGGTCGGGACAGGACCGGGGTGGACCTCGTAAGCTCGGCGACATGCCAACGAAGACCGCCGCAGTGGGTGCCGGCGCCGTCCGGCGGATGCCGTCGTGACCGGCGTGGATCCGTTGTGGGAGCTGTTCGGCCGGACCGGTCGAGGGGTGCTGGTCACCCTCAAGCGGGACGGTCGGCCGCAGTTGTCGAACGTGGACTACCTGGCGGATCCGGCCCGCGGACTCCTCCGCTGCTCGACCACCGCCGACCGGGCCAAGGCCCGCAACCTGCGCCGGGATCCCCGAGCCAGCTTCTACGTCAGCCCACCGGACGGCTCGGCGTACGCGGTCGCCGAGGGATCGGTGACGCTCTCCGCGGTCGCCGCCGAGGAGGACGACGCGGCGGTCGAGGAGCTGGTCGAGGTCTACCGGGAGATCCGGGGCGAGCACCCGGACTGGGCCGACTACCGTCGGGCGATGGTGACCGACCACCGGCTGGTGGTCCGGTTGGCCGTGGACCGGTTGTACGGGTGGCGGCCTTCGGCCTGACCGGCCTGACTAGGGTCTGAGCATGGCCGTGATCGCGTACGAAGACATCGTCCGGGCACCGAAGGCGCTGCTCCACGACCACCTCGACGGCGGTCTGCGGCCGCAGACGATCATCGAGCTGGCCGCCGACGTGGGACACCCGCTGCCCAGCACCGACGCCGGGGAACTCGGCCGGTGGTTCGTGGCGGCGGCGGCGTCCGGCTCGCTGGAGCGCTACCTGGAGACGTTCGAACACACGGTCGCGGTCATGCAGACGCCCGAGGCGCTGTACCGGGTGGCCGCCGAGTGTGCGCTGGACCTGGCCGCCGACGGGGTGGTCTACGCCGAGGTGCGGTTCGCCCCCGAGCAGCACCTGGACCGGGACCTCGCGCTGGACGAGGTGGTCGAAGCGGTCCTGGCGGGCTTCGCCGACGGGGCCGCCCAGGCGGCCCGGACCGGTCGGGTGATCCGGATCGGCACACTGTTGACCGCCATGCGCCACGCGGCCCGGTCCCAGGAGATCGCCGAGCTGGCCGTCCGGCACCGCGACGGCGGGGTGGTCGGGTTCGACATCGCGGGCGCGGAGGCCGGCTTCCCGCCCACCCGCCACCTGGACGCCTTCGAATACCTCCAGCGGGAGAACTTCCACTTCACCATCCACGCCGGTGAGGCGTTCGGACTGCCCTCCATCTGGCAGGCCATCCAGTGGTGCGGCGCGGACCGGCTCGGGCACGGGGTGCGGATCGTCGACGACATCACCCCGGCCGTGGAACCCGGCGCGCGACCGGTGCTCGGCCGGCTCGCCGCGTACGTCCGGGACAAGCGGATCCCGCTGGAACTGTGCCCGTCGTCGAACGTGCAGACCGGGGCCGTGCCGTCGATCGCCGAGCACCCCATCGGCCTGCTGCGCGACCTGCGCTTCCGGGTGACCCTGAACACCGACAACCGGCTGATGAGCGGCACCTCGATGTCCCGGGAGATGGCGCTGCTGGTGGAGGCGTTCGGCTACGGCTGGACGGAACTCCAGTGGTTCACGATCAACGCGATGAAGAGCGCCTTCATCCCGTTCGACGAGCGGCTGGCGCTCATCGACGAGGTGATCAAGCCGGGTTACGCGGCGCTACGGGGCTGATCCGCGACCCCGGCCGGCACCGCCGGACCGGTCGGCTCGGCGGGCATAGCCGGGCCGGTTGGCTCGGCGGGCGGGCGCGGGTTCGGCGAACCGGCGGTGAGGGCGGCGATCCGGCGGAGCACCGTCCGGCCGCCCGCCGGTTGGCAACCGAGTTCGGCCTGCCGGGCCAGCACGACGGGCTCGGCGCGCAGCAGCGAGAAACCGCGCCGGAACAGCACCCCCGGCGTCTTGCGCCGCTCGGCCAGGTCCCGCACCAGCCGCCGGGCGAAGGTCGCCCACCGGGGCCGGCGCAGCGCGTACGCGGCGGCCAGCAGGCCGAGTCGCTGGCACTCCTGGACTATTTCGGCGGCAAAAATCCCTTCGGCGACGAAGAATGCCCGTCCGGCCAGCTCAAATGTCTGGGTGGCCACTCGACGGTCCGCGCCGATCGCGTAAACCGGCACATCGGCCTTGCCTTCGGTAACCAGTCGGGCGATGGTCTGTACCGCCGCCTGGGCGTCCCATGCCTGCGGTGACTCCCAGTCGACTCGGCCGCCACTGTGAGGCAGGGTCGGGTCATCGCCGTCCTTGTAAAAGTCGTCCAAACAGAGCACGGGAAGCCCGGTGCGACCTGCTATGTACGACTTCCCGGACCCGGAAGGGCCGGCCAGAAGGATGGCGCCAGCAGAACTGTCAATCACTGTGAGTGACTCCAGGAAAACGGTTTGCAATCAAATCTCATTAATATCCCATCACACTTCCGGCGAGTGACAACCTGGGCTTTCCTCTGGCGAGGCGGCGTGATGGAATCTCGGGGGTCCGATCCGACCGGGTCGGTCGCTGAGCGGTGCCCAGTTCGTCCTTCGGGTGCCGAAGTGGGAGGGCGGTGACGTGAGCGAACGGCCAAAGGCGGCGGGCTCAGTCCTGTCGCGGGTACGCCGACCGACTGGCCGGCTGCGCGACATGCCGATCTGGTCCAAGCTCGGTCTCATCATGATCGTGCCGACCATCGCCACGATCGTGGTGGGGACAAGCGGTCTCATCGATCACCTTGGGGCGCTCAACAACGCCAACCGCGCACACGGCCTGGCAACCCTGTCCCAGACCTCCGGCGACCTGATCGACAATCTCCAGGACGAACGCACGCTGGCCATCCGGTACCTCGGCACCCGGCAGAACGACCCGGCCAAGGGACGGCTCAAGGAGAGCTACACCTCGCTCTACGACAAGGTCGAGAAGAGTCGGGCCACCTACTCCGAGCGTCGGCAGGATCTGACCGATCTGCCGACCAGCTCCGCCGACCTGCTCGTCAAGATCGATCAGGACCTCGCCGCCCTGCCCGGCCTGCGCAGCCAGGTCACCAACGGCAAGACCCAGGCCAGCTCGGCCCAACAGTCGTACGACAGCCTGATCGGTGAGTTGCTCGACATGCGCGACATCGCCGCGCAGCTGGCCGGCGATCCCGCGCTCAGCGAGCGGATGCGGGCCGTGGCCGACATCTCCCGGGCCAAGGAGTTCCTCTCCGAGCGTCGCGCGATCGTGCACCAGGCGCTGGTCAACAACGAGCTCACGGCGGTCAGCCGCACCGCGTACATCGGTGCCGACCAGGGCCAGCGGCAGGCGGTGCAGAGCTTCAAGGCGATCGCCAACGAGGACGAGATCAGCTTCTTCGACCGGACGCTGTCGGGTCCGGACCAGCGGGTGGTCGAGACCTACGGTGGCTGGATCACCGGCAAGTCCTCCGAGAACAACATCAGGCTGGCGCCGTTCAGTAACCCCAGCGACTGGGACAGCGCGCTGTCCGGCAACAACAAACTCTTCCGTACGGTCGAGGCGCGGTTCGACGAGCAGGTGGTCGACAAGGCCGACCAGATCCGCACCACCACCCAGCGCCAGGTCTTCGTCGAGACCGGCCTGCTGCTCGCCGTTCTGCTGCTGTCCATCCTCTTCGCCTGGATGGTGGCCCGGTCGATGGCCCGGTCGCTGCGCGAGCTGCGGCACGGCGCACTCTCCATCGCCCAGTACGGTCTGCCGCAGGCGGTGACCCGGCTGCGCGATCCGCAGATCTCCGCGCAGATGTCCCCGGCGCAGGTGGCCAACCAGATCGCCGAGCCGCTGCCGGTCCGCAGCAAGGACGAGTTCGGGCAGGTGACCGAGGCGTTCAACGCGGTCCACCTGGAGGCGGTCCGTACGGCGGCCGAGCAGGCGGCCCTGCGGTCCAGCGTCGCGACGATGTTCGTCAACCTCGCCCGCCGGTCGCAGATCCTGGTCGACCGGCTGATCGGCCACCTCGACCGGTTGGAACGCGGCGAGGAGGACCCGGACCGGCTGGCCGAGCTGTTCCAGCTCGACCACCTGGCCACCCGGATGCGCCGTAACGACGAGAACCTGCTGGTGCTCGCGGGTGCCGACTCGACCCGCGTGCAGCGCGAACCGGCGGCGCTGATCGACGTGCTCCGCGCCGCGCAGTCCGAGGTCGAGCACTACACCCGGATCGAGTTCGGGGTGATCGACCGGGACATCGAGGTGGCGGCGCACGCGGTCAACGATCTCGTCCACCTGGTCGCCGAGCTGTTCGACAACGCCACCGCGTTCTCCCCGCCGGACTCCCAGGTCATGGTCGAGGCGCGCCGGGTGGGCGACCGGGCGTCCCTCTACGTCGAGGACCGCGGCATCGGCATCACCCCTGAGCAGCTCTACGACCTCAACGACCGACTGTCGACGCCACCGCAGGTGGACGTGGCGGTCTCCCGGATGATGGGCCTGGTCGTGGTCGCCCGACTGGCGGCCCGGCACGGCGTACGGGTCGAGCTGCGACCCGGCGTTGACCGGGGAACGATCGCCGACGTGACCCTCCCGCCCTCGGTCCTGGTGCCCCGGGCCCTGGCCGGCCGCCCCCAGGCTCCGGCCGCGTTGACCGGTGCCCCCGCCGCGCCCAACTCGGGCTATGGCAACCCACTGGCGCTGGAGGGCCGGCCGCCGCAGCGACCGCTCAACGGGACCGGTGCGCCGGCGCTCAACGGCGTGAACGGCCACTCCGGCGCTCCGACCAGCCACTCCGCCGCCCCGACCAGCGGTGCCGGGATGAACGGGAACGGCGCGGGACCGCGCAACGGCGGCCCCGGACGGTCGATGCCGGCCTGGTCGGATCTCACGGGCGTGGGTTCGACCGGTACCGCTGACGCCTTCCCGCGCCAGCGACCCGACGACAACGAGCCGCTGCCGCAGCGTCGGACCGAACAGTGGACCGTCGAGGGCGAGGTCGACGACGGGCCTGGAGCACAGCAGCGCCAGCCCGAGCAGACCGCGCCCGAGCAGCGGCCGAACGACCCGATGGGCCGGCCGGAGCCGACCTCCGCGCCGCCGGTGGCTTCGGCTCCGCCCTCGACCTCGTCGTCCTGGGTGGTCGCGGCCACCCCGGTGTCGGGTCCCACCGGCGACACCGGTCCGGCGGTACCGCCCCAGGCGGTTCCCGAGCGGACGCCCCAGCCCCCGGCGGAGGCGCGGCCCGAGCCGTTCCAGCCGGCCGCGCCAGTGGCGTCCGCCCCGCCCGCCCCGCCCGCACCACCGGCGTGGCCGCCGGTGCAGCAGCAGCCCGACCGCGAGACCGGGGCGCCGCAGGTACCCGAGCGGCTCGCGGCGGCGCTGGACATGACCGCCGAGCTGCCGCGGTTGGGCCGACCGGCCGACCGGTCCGCCGGAACGCCCCGGCCCGCGTCCGCCCCGCCCGCGTCACAGCAGGGCGAGCGGCGGCCGTCCGACATGCCTCGCCCGGTTTCCGCCGGACCGATGGCCGGCGACGCGGAAACCCAGTTCATGTCGCCGGTGACGTCGGCGCCACCGGCTCCGTACACGCCTCCGGCGCCCCGGCCGGTACCGGCGCAGCGCTCGGCACCGCCGCCGCCCTCGGTGCGGTCGGCCACCGACTCCCGGCAGCAGCACTTCGCCGACGAGACGATGGAACTGCCGATCTTCCGGGAGCTGGAGTCGGCATGGTTCCGTACGCGTGGTTCCACCGGTGACGAATCCGAGGGGCCGACGCGGCAGAACGGCACCGTGACGCCGGCGGTCGCCACCAGGCCGACGCCGGCGGCCACCGCGCCCTCTGCGGCGGCGACCGAACAGTTCGCCGCCATCCGCGAGGCGGCGCCCGAGGCGCCGGCTCGGCCGGATGACGTCCGGCCCGAGCGGCGGCAACCCGAACCAGCGGTCGCGTCCGCCGGCTCGCCGTTGCCGACCCGTCCGCAGAGCACGCTCGGCGGTGCGGCAGCGGGCTTCGGCGCGGGCGCGGCAGCCCGCCGTTCCGAACCGGCGGTCGGCGGAGGCTGGCAGACGGCGGCGGACGAGGGCTGGCGCGCGGCGACCGCCGCGAGCGAGCGGCCGGTCAACGAGACCACGCCGACCGGCCTGCCGAAACGCAAGCCGATGGCACAGCTGGTCCCGGGCGGGGTGGAGAAGCCGAACAACTCGGTTCAACGCCGCACGCCCGAGGCGGTCCGGGGACTGCTCTCCGCCTACCACCGCGGAGTGCAGCGTGGTCGTACGAACCCCGCCGAAGACAACACGCACCGACCGGAGTCCTCTCCGGCTGGTCGGCAGTCCTCGCAGCCCGGCCTCGGCCATCTGGCCGGAGGCGGGCAGAAGGAGCATGAAGGATGACAACGACGCAGGATCTCGGTTGGCTGCTCGCCAACTTCGCCGAACGCGTACCCGGGGTCGCCCACGCGGTCGCGGTCTCCGCGGACGGCCTGCTCCTGGCCTCGTCGAAGGACCTGCCGCGGGACCGTGCCGACCAGTTGGCCGCCATCGCGTCCGGTCTGGTCAGCCTCACCCAGGGCGCCGCGCGCTGTTTTGAGGGTGGGGCGGTTCTGCAAACGGTCGTCGAGATGGACAATGGGTTTCTGTTCCTGATGTCCATCTCGGACGGCTCCTCGTTCGCCGTGCTCGCCGCTCGCAGTTGCGACGTGGGACAGGTGGGCTACGAGATGGCACTGCTCGTGGACCGGGTGGGTGAGGCGTTGACGCCGTCGCCACGCGCGGCCGCGGGGATGCTGGGCTGAGCACCGCCAGACCCGGCCGGCAGCCAGCCGGACCGGGCCGGGGATCAGGAACGGATCGCACCTCAATAGGGTCGAACGCATGGGAAGAGAAGGGGGTGAGCGGCGATGATGCCCGAGCGTGATGAGCCGACGGGTTCATTGGTCAGGCCATATGCCGTCACCCGCGGTCGCACTCGGCCCAAGCTCGACATAGCTCTCGAAGCGCTCGTCGAAACGACGGTGCGTGGTCGGACCGCCGGAAACGGTAATGGTGGTCACGGTCGGGAGCATCAATACATTGCCGCGCTCTGTGATGGACGGCTGCAGTCACTTGCCGAGATCGCGGCGCGGATGCAGTTGCCGCTGGGAGTTACCCGTGTGCTCATCGCCGACATGGCCGCCGACGGCATGGTGGCCGTGCATGAGCCCACGTCCCTCGACGACTCGAATGACGCGGTGGGCACTGAACTGCTGGAGAGGGTGCTGAGTGGACTTCGCAGGCTCTGAGAGACTGTCGGGTAACTGGTTCGGTTCGTTGGGTTATGGCGAGGCACGTCGATGTGGGGTGCTCGACAAATAGATCATCCCCGCCATGATCTTGATGTGTGTGCAACAAA